>JAFVIF010000075.1 GCA_017474125.1 Clostridia bacterium | reverse complement strand
TTTAAGTATCACTTATTAGCGGAACTTACGCTTACGTGCAGCTTCCGACTTTTTCTTACGCTTAACAGAAGGCTTCTCATAGTGCTCTCTTTTACGAACTTCCTGAATTACGCCGTCTTTAGCGGTCTGGCGCTTAAAGCGTCTTAAAGCATTATCAAGTGATTCATTTTCTTTGATACGAACCTGACTCATGAATAATTCCCTCCCTCCGCATTTATGCAGGGGTAATATATTTACAATCGACATTATACTATAAAAGCACAGTCGGTGTCAAGCCTTTTTATTTATTTTTGTAAATCTTTTTATTGCCACTAATTGTATTTTGTGTTATACTCGTATGCGGTGATATTAATGAACGAGCTATTACTTATATTAAGTCTTATCGTTGAATTCGGCTTAGTGCTTCTTGCCTACCGTTTTTTCGGAAAAAGCGGCCTTTACGCTATGACTGTTTTTTGTACTCTCCTTGCAAATATTGAAGTAATAATACTTATTAACGCCTTCGGTTTAGAGCAGACCTTAGGTAACGTGCTTTTTGCCGCGTCGTTCCTTATAACCGATATTTTAAGCGAAAACGAAGGCAAAAAATCGGCAAACAAGGCGGTTAACCTTGGTATTTTCACATCTGTAGCTTTTATAATCGTTACTCAAAGCTGGCTTTTATACACACCTTCCCCTTCAGACTTTGCTATGGAGTCAATTAAAACTGTATTTTCAAACACTCCCCGTATAATTTTTGCAAGCCTGCTTGTTTATGCAATAACGCAACGCCTTGACGTATGGCTTTATCATAAATGGTGGGAATTTACGAGCAAAAGGTTTGGTGATTCACGGAGGTTTTTGTGGCTCAGAAACAACGGCTCCACACTTATTTCTCAGTTTTTCAACACCTTTTTATTTAACTTTGCCGCATTTTTCGGCACCTACGATTTAAAAACAACCTTTAATATTGCTCTCTCGGGTTACGTTATTTACGTCTTCACCTCACTTTTAGACACACCGATTATTTATTTGGCCCGCCGTCTGAAAGAAAAAAATAAAATTTCACAATAGAAAAAGCAGGCATTTGCCTGCTTTTATTTTTTTAAAACGCCCTGACCGCCGAAATCGGGAATAAAAGTATCGCTTGCGCTGGAAAGCTGTTGAATATATACGTTTTCAAGTCCGCTGTCAAGCGCATAATTAATTACCTTCTCGTATTCGCGCTTAGTTATTTTTCGGTTAATTTCCGGATAATCACTTGCCCGTCCAAGGGGTAAATACTGCGCCATAATACTTAAATAAGCTTCTCTTGCATTTTCCTTTACCCAATCTATTATCCTTATTGCCTCCTTGGTGGCAAGGGGTAATACAAGATGGCGAATAATAAGCCCCCTTTGCATAATGCCGTTTTCATTAAAGCTTGGCTTACCCGTTACCTTGTAGGCGGCTTTAATACTTTGCTCGGCATAGTAAAAGTAATCGGAGGCGCCGCTATACTTTAAAGCTTTTTCACTGCTGACGTATTTTAAATCCATTAGGTAGACGTCGAAAATATTTTCCTTTATAACAAGCGGGTCATCGTATCCGCCGCTGTTATAAACAAGGGGTATTTTCGGCTTATATATTTTAAGAGCCTCTTTAATCGCCCATACGTAATGAGTGGGATTCACAAAATTAATATTATTGGCACCCTTTTCTTCAAGCTCAACAAAAATTTCGGCAAGGCGATTCGGAGTGACCCTAATCCCCTTTTTCCCGTGGCTGATTATTTCGTTTTGACAGTATACGCACTTAAGGGAGCAACCGCTGAAAAATACAGTACCGCTCCCCTTTTCGCCGCTTATACAGGGCTCCTCACCAAAATGAAGCTCTGCCCTTGCTATAACGGGATAAAGCGGCATACCGCAGTAGCCGCTCCCGTTTATTTCCGTTCGTTCTGCATTACACCTTCTCGGGCAGGCGTTGCACAGCATTTTCATCCTTCTTTTCAACAGCCTTGGGCTGAGCAATTTTCTTTTTAATAATTAGGTCATCGTAGGTCTTTTTAAAGGATACGCGGCCTATAAACATTTTTTTACACTCACTACAGCGGAAATTGGCGGAAAACCATCCGTTACGGTACTTCCATCCCGTAACACACTTCGCCACCATACCACATTTATCACATTTGAATACCAAATGCTCGGGCTTAATTTTGTCATCCTTAATATTAGATAAGGTATAGGACTTAAAGGAAAGCCTTCTGAAAAACTCAGGGTTTGCGGCATCCTTAATATAAGCCTGCATTTTTTCGCTGTCGTAAAAGCGTTTTAACAGTGCCACCGATAAAAGGCAATCGTCCTGAGCGTTATGAAGCTCTAACCCTTCAACCGAAATATTAAGCAGCTCTGCGGCGCCCGACAAGGAAATTTGCGATTTTAATTCAAAGCCTACGGCACGCATTTGGTTTTGCACGTAGCTTTGCAAATCGGCATACTTTTCAATACGGAAACGGGTTGCAGGTGTTAAAAGGTATTTACAGTTTTCAATAATGGTATAAAGATCGCTGGTACTCCACGTCATAGTAAGTGTTCCTGTACCCGCCCATTCGTTGTACGCTTCAACTGCCTTTGTAAGCGGCACACCCTCTCGCATTTGCTCGCTGGTAATACCCGTAAGCTCAACAAAACGGCGAGTCAGCTTTTTGGAAAGTGAGCTTTTTACCGTTACCGAAAAGGTGTCGATAATTTTACACTCTGAGTCAATTTTCACAGCGCCGATTTGAATTATTTGATTTACAAAACGTTGGTGTCGAACACTATACGCGCTATCCCATTCAAGGTCAAGAATTATAATATTCATTACTTCTTATTTCTCGATTCCGCCTTCATTCGAAGTTCTTTATTCAGAATTCGTTTACGAAGCCTAATATTTTTAGGAGTAATTTCAACCAGCTCGTCGCTTTTAATAAATTCAAGAGATTGCTCAAGGCTCATTATTGAAGGAGGTACAAGGCGCAAGGCATCGTCGCTACCTGCCGCACGGGTGTTGGTAAGCTGTTTCTTTTTACATACGTTACAAACAATGTCCTCATTCTTGGGGTTTTCGCCAATAATCATACCCTCGTAAACGGGAACACCCGGACCAATAAACAGTCTGCCGCGGCTTTGGGTATTAAATAAACCGTAGCCCGTAGACTCGCCGTCCTCATGTACTATTATAGAACCTGTGCTTCTCTGTTCAATTTCACCCTTAAATGGCTCATAGCTGTTAAATACGTGGCTCATAATTCCATTACCGTTGGTATCGGTCATAAACTGACTTCTGTAGCCTAAAAGACCGCGCGCAGGAATAAGGAATTCAAGGTGGGAAGAGCCGCCCTCGCGAGTACCCATATTCTTAATTTCAGCCTTACGGGTTCCAAGACGCTCCATAACGGCGCCAACGTATTCCTCGGGCACTTCAATCATTAAAAGCTCAACAGGCTCAAGCAAAACTCCGTTTTCATGCTTATAAATAACCTCGGGAGGAGACACCTGAAACTCATAGCCCTGCCTCCTCATTGTTTCAATAAGAATGGATAAATGCAATTCACCTCTGCCGGAAACCTTAAAGGTGTCGGCAGAATCGGTTTCCTCTACCCTAAGGCTTACGTTAGTTTCAACCTCTTTAAACAGGCGGTCACGAAGATTGCGGGATGTAACATACTTACCCTCCTTACCTGCAAAGGGAGAATTATTAACCATAAAATTCATAGAAAGAGTAGGCTCGTCTATTTTTACAAAGGGCAAGGGCTCAATACAGTCAGGAGCACAAGCGGTTTCGCCAATATTCAAATCACTTACACCCGCAACCTGAATAAGGTCGCCTACCCGTGCCGTTTCGGCCTCTACACGCCTAAGACCCTCTATTACAAACAGCTTGGCAATTTTAACGGTAGAGGTAGTGCCGTCGCGGTGAGAAAGCACAACGCTTTGGCCGCTTTTTACCGTACCGCGTTCTACTCTGCCAACGCCTATTCTTCCTAAATAATCATCATACTCAATATTAGAAAACAGAATTTGCAAGGGCTTATCAACTTCACCCTCGGGTGGGTCGATTTCCTTAACAATGGTATCAAAAAGGGGCTGAAGATTTTCGCCGGGTGTTTCATCAAAGGAGGCATAGCCGTCACGACCGGAAGCATAAACCACAGGGAATTCAATTTGCTCGTCGTCGGCGCCAAGCTCAATAAATAAATCAAGCACCTCGTCAACAACCTCGGCAGGACGTGCCATGGGACGGTCGATTTTATTAACTACCACTATAGCCTTTTTACCAAGTGCCAAAGCCTTTTTCAGCACAAAGCGTGTCTGCGGCATACAGCCTTCAAAGGCATCAACCAAAAGCACAACTCCGTCAACCATCATAAGGATACGCTCAACCTCACCGCCGAAATCAGCATGTCCGGGGGTGTCAACTATGTTAATTTTAATATCCTTATAATGAACGCTGGTGATTTTAGAAAGAATAGTAATTCCTCTTTCCTTTTCAAGGTCACCCGAGTCCATTACTCTTTCATCTACCTGCTCGTTACTGCGGAATGTACCGCTTTGCTTTAAAAGCTGGTCCACTAAGGTTGTTTTACCGTGGTCAACGTGGGCAATTATTGCTACGTTACGGAGATTTTCTATTTTTGCCATTTTAATACTTCCCTTAAATATTTTTAACCAAATAATTATACCACAATTTTGTAATATGTCAAACCGTATTAACAGGCTTTCCGCTAATAAAAGCGGCAATATTGGAGGTCACGATTTCCATAAGGCGCTTTCTTGTTTCAAGACCTGCCCAAGCAATATGAGGAGTAATTATGCAATTTTCAACCCCAAGCAAGGGACAGTCCTTATCCATCGGCTCCCGCCTTAATACATCAAGACCTGCGCCTAAAAGCTTGCCCGATAAAAGAGCATCTCGCAATGCATACTCATCGACAAGTCCGCCGCGTGCAGTATTAATAAACACGGCGCCGTCCTTCATTTTATTAAAGCTTTGAGCATTCATCATATTTTCGCTGTCCTTGTTAAGGGGGCAATGCATAGAAACGATATCGGAAGCAGACAGTAATTCGTCAAGGCTTACCTGTTTTACCCGCTCGTCGTTTAATCTGCTTCGTTTATAAACGAGCACCTTCATTCCGAAGGCTAAAGCAATATCAACCACTCTGCCGCCAATGCTTCCCATACCCACAATGCCTAAGGTTTTACCGTTAAGCTCGTAAAGAGGGATGGGAAAATAGGAAAAGGTGCGGCTTTTAACCCAGTCGCCCTGCTTTACGGTTTGATTATAGTCGCTTACTCTGCAAAGAAGCTCTAAAATAAGAGCAAAGGTGTGTTGGGCTACAGCTTCGGTAGAATAGCCGGGAACGTTACAAACAGTAATACCCTTTGCCCTTGTATATTCTAAATCAACATTATTGTAGCCCGTTGCAAAAAGGCCGATATATTTTAGTTTTTCAGCCGTTTTCATTGCAGCTGCGGTCATAGGAGTTTTATTGCAAAGCACTATATCGGCATCTTTAATTCTAAGGGGTAATTCTTCAGCCGTCGTTAAATCGTATTTAACGACCTGACCAAACTGTTCAAATATATCAAAGGATAAATCTCCGCCGGTTACGGTAGAAGCATCTGTAATCACAATCTTCATAAAAGCTCTCCTAACAAATTTATTCATATTATTATATCACAGATTAAAGCATAATACAACAAAAACCGCCCTACCGATAAACAGTAAGGCGGATTTTTTTAATTGACCGTAACGATTAATTCGTTTTCATAGGAGCAGGTTATTTTATCCCCTGACTTAATTTCACCCGAAAGGAGTTTTTCGCTTAAGGCGTCCTCTACCTTGCTTTGAATTGCACGGCGTAAGGGTCTCGCTCCGTAAATATCATCAAAGCCTGCTTCGGCCATTTTTTCTTTAACCGTTTCATCAAAGGTTGCCTCGATATTAAGCTTACCAAGCCTTTTTGTAAGGGAATCAAGCATTTTGCCCGCTATTTCACCAATCTCGGACTTGCTCAGCTTTGTAAATACAATTATATCGTCAACACGGTTTAAAAATTCGGGTCTAAAGGCTTTTTTAAGCTCCCCTATCACCTTTTCCTTAATATCGTTGTGCTCCGCCTCAGCCTCAGCTTCACCAAAGCCGAAGGCCTGTTTTTTCTCGGTAAGAAGGCGAGCGCCGATATTAGAGGTCATAATAATAACGGTGTTTTTAAAGTCTATTTTACGTCCCTGCGAATCGGTAAGAATACCGTCGTCAAGTATTTGCAGCATAATATTAAACACGTCGGGATGCGCCTTTTCAATTTCATCGAAAAGCACAACCGAATAGGGGTTTCTTCTTACCTTTTCGGTTAGCTGACCGCCCTCGTCAAAGCCTACGTAGCCGGGAGGCGAACCAATCATACGGGAAACGGTATGCTTTTCCATATATTCCGACATATCGAGGCGAATCATTGCGTTTTCGCTACCGAACATTGCCTCTGCCAAAGCCTTGCACAGCTCGGTTTTACCAACTCCCGTAGGGCCCAAGAAAATAAATGAGCCTATGGGTCTGCCCTCGTCCTTTAAGCCTACTCTGCCGCGGCGAATAGCCTTGCTTACGGCGGTAACAGCCTCGCTTTGACCTATAACACGCTTGTGAAGTACACTTTCAAGCCTTAATAACCGTTGACTTTCTTCTTCCGTAAGGCTTTCAACGGGAACGCCCGTCCAGTTACTTACTATAGCGGCAACTATCTCTTTGGTTACCACCGCATTAGGATTGCTTTCCTTATCCGAAAGGTTCTTTTCCTTTTCCTTAAGCTCAGCTTTAAGTGCTTCAATGCTGTCTCTGAGCCTTGCCGCATCCTCAAAACGCTGTTCCTTTATAGCGTTTTCCTTTTCGTTTTCCTTTCCCTCAATTTGCTCCTCAAGCTCTTTAAAGGAATCAGGACGGGCAAAGGCCGAAAGGCGAACCTTTGAGCCCGCCTCGTCAATAAGGTCTATTGCCTTATCGGGCAGAAAGCGATCGGTAATATAACGGGAGGAAAGCTCTACGGCAGCTCTTATTGCCTCATCGGTAATTTTAACACCGTGATGCTCCTCATATTTATCCTTAAGGCCCATAAGAATACTAATAGCATCCTCTACCTTAGGCTCTCCCACCGTAACAGGCTGGAAGCGTCTTTCAAGTGCGGCATCCTTTTCAATATTTTTTCTGTATTCGCTAATTGTAGTAGCGCCGATTATTTGCATTTCACCTCTCGCCAAGGACGGCTTTAGGATATTGGCGGCATCGGTACTGCCCTCGGCACTTCCTGCACCTATAAGGGTGTGCACCTCATCGATAAACAGTATAATATCTCCCGCCTTTTTCACCTCGTCAATAACCGACTTAATGCGTTCCTCAAAATCTCCGCGGTACTTAGCGCCTGCTATCATACCCGTCAAATCAAGAGAAATAACCCTTTTATTTTTAATAACGTCGGGGGCGTCGCCGTTAACTATTTTTAAGGCAAGTCCCTCGGCAATAGCGGTTTTACCTACACCGGGCTCACCAATAAGACAAGGATTATTTTTAGTTCTGCGGCAAAGAATTTGAATAACTCTGGTTATTTCCTCCTCTCTGCCGATAACAGGATCAAGCTTTCCGCTTTTGGCCGCCGCCGTTAAATCGTGACCGTATTTTCCGATACTTCCCTTTTCACCGCGAGAGTTTTTTTCGTTTTTTTGTTCCGCTTCATCACTCTTTTCATCCAAATCAACACCTGCGGCGCTTAAGGCATCGGTTACCACCCTTGCAATATCAACGCCAAGGTCACTCAAAAATCGAATGGCATAATTATCGTTTTCACTTAAAAGAGCTATAAGCAGGTGTTCGGTACCAACCTCGCTTTTACCCATATTTCTACTGCCCGAAGCCGCCGTTTCAATAATTCTTTTTGCTCTCGTCGTAAAGTATTCGGGAGACAAATCGGTACGGCTTCCCGCACCTATTTTAAGGATAATTATTTCCTCAAGCTTTTTGGGGTCAACACCGTATTTTAAAAGAATACCTGCGGCAACACCGCCACCCACCTTAGCAAGTCCCAATAGTATGTGTTCACTTCCTACGTAGGTGTGTCCCAAAATAGAAGCAGAATTTATAGCGTGATTCAAGGCCTCGTTTGCTTTGGAAGAAAAGCCTTTAAAATTATATTTCATATAATCTTCTCCTTTCACATTACACTTATGGAATCATATTTCTCACCGTTTTGGCGCGAAGAATATCACGCTCAGCAGGTGTTTTATTCGGGTCCTTTCTGCAAAGCATATAGGGGCCCGTTTCAATTAAAATTTTCATAGGCAAGGCTGTTTCGAAGGGTAATATTCCCATTGCAATGCCAAGCTTTAGCTTTGAAACCTGACTCATCATTTCATCACTGCTGAGTAAACGCTGGTTTTTAAGACTGCCGTAGGCACGCCAAACAACGTCCTCAAGGGCTATTTTTTCAACCTTCGCCCTTTCGCTGTGCTCACGTTCAATAATTTGTTTTGTAATTACGCTAAGGTTGTCGATAGCGTTTTTCTCGGTAATACCAAGAGTAATTTGATTTGATATTTGATAAAGAGAAGCCTTTGATTTACTGCCTTCTCCGTACATTCCTCGTACAGTAAAGCCGATTTTACCAATGGTATCGGAAATTTCACCCACCGCGCCTGCGCTTTCCATTAACGGTAAATGAAGCATAACCGAGGCGCGAAGTCCCGTGCCTAAATTTGTGGGACATTCGGTGAGGTAGCCTAATTGGTCATCATAAGCAAAGCCGCATTTATTGCTAAGCAAATCATCAATGGAATTAGCAAGGTCGTACGCCTTTTCAAGAGCAAAGCCGGGCATAATCACCTGAATTCTTATATGGTCCTCTTCTCCAATCATTACGCAAACCGATTCATCCTCCGAAATAATAACAGCTCTGCCATCACTTTTTTCGGCAAATTCGGGGCTTATAATATGCCTTTCCACCATAGCGTAAATTTCGTTTTCGGGAACGTCAGACATAGAAATATATTTTAGAGATTTTGCAAAGGGTGTATCGCTGTTGAGAATAGCATTTTTTACCTTTTCGCAAACCTCCTGCTTCTGTTTAACAGTTAAATGAGACGGAAATGGAGTATCCTTAAGATTTCTTGCAAGGCGGATTCTGGTAGAAACCGCAATATCGTTCATAGGGTCAACGCTATACCAATTAATCATGCTTTTGTTCCCCCTCAATCCTTCTTATTTCGTCGCGTACAACCGCGGCCTCTTCATAATTTTCATTCTTGACAAGTTCACTGAGTTTTTTACGCATTTCGGTTAATTTATCGTTAACCGAAACAACAAGCTGATCCCTTGCCGGCTTTTTGCCAATGTGATGAACACCGCCGTGTACCCTTTTTAAATAAGGTAAAAATTCTTTTTTAAACTTAACGTAGCAATTAGGACAACCCGCTTTTCCGGTGCTTGATATTTCACGGAAGGAGGTGCCACAGCAGTCACAGCGAAGCACGTTAGCACTTACGGGAACGCTTACATCACCAAAAACTGACGACAGCATGGAAGCAAGGCTTCCCACAGAATTTGAGTGATATCCCTGCTCCGCGGCACAGGACTGACACAAATCAACGTCCTTTACAATACCGCCGATAACTGAATGTATATGAGTAGTAGCGGGATTTTTTCCGCATTTTTGACACAGCATAATAATTTCTCCTTTACTTAATTTGAGTCAAAAGTATCTGCTTTATAATTGCGGCACGCAGACTGTCGCGACAGCCTATGGGTACACTTGCCATAACCGCGTTTGAAATGGCCGCCAGTATGATAGCTGCGGCTTCGCTTGTAATTAAAGAAGCGCGCATACAGTTTTCAATAACTATTCGCGCCGCCATAGGGTCAATAGAAGAGCCTATGGAATTTACGATATGCATAATAGCCGCCGACTGATTAATTTTGACACGTGAAATTCTTATATAGCCTCCGCCACCTCTGTAGCTTTCTATAGTATAGCCCTGCTCAGGAGTAAAACGTGAGGAAAGCACGTAATTAATTTGGCTTGGCACACAGCCCATCAGTTCAGCAAATTCGTTACGCTGAATTTCGGCAGACCCACCCTCCGACTCGTCTAATAATCGTATGATGGCCTGTGTTATAATATCACTCATTTTCATAGCTCTTATCCTCCTTTGACTTTTTCTGACCTTAGTATAAAGCAATAGTCAGAGAAAGTCAAAGTTTATTCTTAGCCGTTTTAGGGAGCTTTAAAGGTCAAAAAAGGTCAAAACACTCATTTTCTTTCATTTTCTTCATTTTTCATAAATTTGCTCACTTTTTTATAATTAGTAACAAAGGAGAATATTCAGCATAGTATGTAATATAACAGAAAGGAGGTAAGTTCTATGTGTAACAACTTTATGGGCGGCAACTGCGCTTGGATTATCGTTATCCTTCTTCTTCTCTTCTGCTGCGGTAACAACGGTTTAGGCACTGCTAATAACTGTGGTTGCGGATGTGACAACACCTGCTGCTAACAAATAAAAAACAAGGCACTCGTTAAAACGAGTGCCTTGTGTATTATTAAACTAAATTAGCGCTTGTTGAAAATATCGATAAGATCGGTATACTTCTCTTCCTCATCGTCTTCGGTGGTAAGAGTAGACATTTTTTCAACTAAATCGCCGCCGTTTTTAGCCTTACCTTCCTCACCGAGGCCGGTAGCAACAACGGTAACGCGGATAGCATCCTCAAGGGTGTCATCGAACTTAGCACCCCAAATAATGGTTGCATCAACGTGAGCCATATCGGAGATAATAGAGGAAGCAAGCTCAACCTCTTCAAGACCGATATCCTCAGAACCTGTAATACTAATGATAACGCCCTTAGCGTTGTCCATAGAGGTTTCGATAAGGGGACTGCTGATAGCGGCACGTGCAGCTTCTTCAGCCTTATCTCTGCCGGTAGCGTAACCAACACCCATATGAGCGTAGCCTGCATTAGCCATAATAGCGGTAACGTCAGCGAAGTCGAGGTTAACAAGAGCAGTATCGTTAATAAGCTCGGTAATGCTCTGAACACCCTGACGAAGAACGTCATCGGCTACGTCGAATGCATTCTTAAAGGTAATCTTCTGCTCGGAAACGTGCTTAAGTCTCTCGTTAGGAATAACGATAAGGCTGTCAACCTGCTCCTTAAGTGCAGCGATACCTGCTTCAGCCTGCTGCATACGCTTTTTACCCTCAAAGGCAAAAGGCTTAGTAACAATACCAACGGTAAGTACGCCAAGCTCCTTAGCAATACGAGCTACAACGGGAGCGGCACCTGTACCGGTACCACCGCCCATACCTGCGGTAATAAATATCATATCGGCAGAACCGATAACTGCAGTAATTTCATCAACAGCTTCCTCCGCTGCAGCCTTACCCTTTTCGGGGTTAGCGCCTGCGCCCTTACCCTGAGTGGTCTTATCGCCGATTTGAAGCTTCTGAGTAGCTTTAGAAAGGAATAAAGCGGCTTTATCGGTATTGATAGCTACAAATTCAACACCCTTAACTCCGGCATCTACCATACGGTTAACAGCGTTTCCACCGCCGCCGCCGACACCGACTACTTTAATCTGAACAACATCTTCAGTTGCATTTTCCATTCCGAAAGGCATTATGAATTCCTCCATTTTTTATATTTCTTAAACATAGTTTCGCTTAACATATTTAAACACAAACTAATAATAACATAGTTGTTTTCAAATTTCAATAGGTTTATTTATAATTTTGTAAAGAAATTAACAATTTTTTGTTATTTTTCCTCTTTTACAAAAAAAGCTTTTGGATTTTTGGGAGTATACTGGCTTAAATTAACCGTTCCCTTTTTATCGGCAAGGCTTTCATCCTCTGCCATTTTAAGAAAATGAGCAAGCTTTTCCTCAAAATAAACAAATTCTCCGAAATTCACTTTAAAACGGGAATCAAAGCTCATCTCAACAGCATATAAATCATTAAGGTTAATATAATCGGGCTTTAAAGTAAAGCCTTCAATTTTCATTGAAATTTCATCAATAATTTCCGCGGCCTTGGGGTTATCGCATACCACCCTGCCGTTTTCATTTTTAACGGCGCAATCAATAAACAAAATTTCACTTGGCTTTTCGCTATAATTTTTAAGCACGCGCCTTTGGTCATCGGCAGTAAAGTAAACGCCGTCGATACAAAATACGTACAACTCCTTTGCGTCGCTTACAATAAGCTTAACGCCGGATGGCAGTTGTTTTGAAATTTTAACCGAATCAATAAAGGGCAGCTTGCTCTGTAGTGCACTAAGAACGTTTTTTTCGCTGATTCTAAGCAGGTTTTCCCCTAAAGCTATTCCGCTTGCATTAACTATTTCCTCAGCGGAATAAATACTGCTTCCCGTTGCTGTTACTGTATCTACAGGGAAAAACACGGTAAGGGAAAGAGTGCAAAGCAAAGCAACCGTAATAAAAAGAAATAACCAAAGGGCAACTATTTTGCGCTTCTTTCTTTTATTAACTTTTCTCTTTTTAGCAGCTTCCTTTTTTTTCAAAATTCTATCTCCTTTAGGTCGGCGCCAACCCCCGAAAGGCTTTGCGCCAAACGATAATATCCTCGCTCAATATGGTGAATCTCGCTTACCCTTGAAACACCCTCGGCGGCAAGTGAAGCAATAATCAGCGCCGCGCCGCCGCGCAAATCGGTACAGCTTAAATCGGCACCGTGAAGCCTTTGCCTTTTAAGGCAATAGGCAGTTTGGTTTTTCATTATAATTTCCGCGCCCAGCTTATTAAGCTCAGGAACGTATCTGAAACGGTTTTCAAAAATAGTTTCTTCCAAGCTGTTTTGCCCGTCAATTACAGTAAAAACAGGCAAAATAAGAGGTCCGGCATCGGTAGGAAAGCCCGGATAAACATCTGTTACGGTTTTGGTAGAGCTTTTAAGTCTTTCGCCACAGCGAATAAAAACGCTGTTATTCTTTGCCTTTATACTGCAGCCTATATCACTAAAAAACTTAAGCACCGACGTCATATTATAAGCAGGACAACCCTTAAGCTCTAAACATCCACCGGTAACTGCCGCCGCAGACAAATAGGTTGCGGCCACAATTCTATCGCTTATAACCTCGTGTTCAACTGTACAAAGCCTTGATACCCCTTCAATTGTAACGGTATCACTGCCTGCTCCACTGATTTTTGCTCCGGCTCTGTTCAAAAAATCGGCAAGGTCGCTTATTTCAGGCTCCTTGGCGGCATTCCTTAAAACGGTGGTGCCCTTTGAAACAGCCGCAGTTATTATAACGTTTTCGGTTGCTCCGACACTGGGAAAGCGAAGGGTAATATCCGCGCCCCTTATTCCGTTAGGGGCCGTGCAAATAAGCAAATCATCCTGCTCGCTGACCTTTATTCCAAGGCGATTAAGTGCCGATAAATGCATATCAATAGGTCTGGGACCAAGCTCGCAGCCACCCGGATTGCTGATAACCGCCTTACCCATTCTTGAAACCATTGCTCCAAGAAACATTATAGACGACCTCATTTTATGCATCAGCGCACGGCTAACCTCAAAATTAGCCGCATCGGTGGCATCTACTATAACGGTGTGTTCATCTCTTACACAAACACAGCCAAGAGTAATAAGTATTTTAATTGCCGCATCCACGTCGGAAAGCTGGGGACAGTTATGTATAATACTTTTATCCTTAATCAGCAACGTTGCCGCAAGAATCGGCAGTGCGCTGTTTTTAGCCCCCTGTATCCTTAGGCTTCCCTGCAGCTTATTTCCACCGCAGATACTGTAACCTCTCATATAAGCACCCCGCAAATTACAAAATAATATATATTTCATAATATGCGGTGATTAATTATTTGACAAAGCAAATACTATTTTGCCAATAATTCCATAACAATTTTATAAATGCGCTCGTTGGCGTCGTCTATTGCTACCTTTTCGGCATTATTTCTCATTTCGTTAAGCCTATTTTCATCGCTTAAAATTTCATTTACTACCTCAATAAGCTTTTCGCCGCTTAAATCCTTTTCCTCAATCACCTCTGCAGCGCCTGCATTTTTAAGGGTCATTGCATTGTGGAATTGATGATTTTCAGCAACGTAGGGAGAAGGAATGAGAACGGAAGGCTTACGGCATACCGCAAGCTCGCTCAAGGTAATGGCACCTGCCCTGCAAATTACAATATCAGCGGCCGCCATACAAACGTCCATATCTTTTATATATTCACGCACGTCAACCTCTTTTGCAAGAGTAATATCACTTAAGCCTTGCAGCATTTCAGCATTACCCGATTTACCCGTACCGTGAATATGATAATACTTACCGCTGCCGTTGTGGTCTTTAATAAGAGCCGTTACGGCATCGTTTATTTTTTTAGCGCCAAGGCTTCCGCCGAAGGAAAGAATAACGGGGCGATTATCAAAGCCCATTTTTGCTTTTGCTTCTTCCCTGCTTATGGCTGTAAGCTCTCTTCTTACGGGATTACCCGTAATATCAGGCTTTTTATTAAGTGAAAATCTGCTTTCTGCCTCAGGCATAGCAAGCATAACCCTGTCAACGCTTTTAGCAAGCATTTTGTTTGTCATACCGGGGTATGCGTTTTGCTCGTGTATAGCGGTTTTAAAGCCTAACCTTGCCGCCTCGCGAAGAACAGGACCGCTTACGTATCCGCCCGTGCCTATAACAACGTCGGGATTAAGCTGCTTCAAAAGCTTTCTTGCCTTAACCGAAGCGGTAACGGCATTAACAGCAGCCTTAACGTTTCTTACTATATTTGCAGGAGTAAGCTGACGCTGAAAGCCCGAAACCTCTATACTGTAAAAGTCGTAGCCCTTTTCGGGAACAAGCTTTGCTTCAAGCTTTTTTGCAGTACCTATATAGCTGATTTTAGCATCGGGATGCTTTTCCTTTATATAGCCTGCAACTGCCAAAGCAGGATTAATATGGCCTGCCGTTCCGCCGCCCGCAAACAAAATATGCATTTTTATCACCTAAACCTTTTCTATGTTTGAACTTCGGGATATTGACAGCACTATTCCCATTTCACACAGCAGTATAATAAGTGCCGTACCGCCGTAGCTGAAAAACGGAAGGCTGATACCCGTATTTGGAATAGTATTGGTTACAACCATTATATTCAGTGCCGCCTGAAGAGCTACCTGAAAAGTAAGTCCAACCGACATAAGTGCGGAAAATTTATCGGGAGAATGCATTGCTATGGTAAAGCCGCGCCAAACAAGCAGGCAGAAAAGAATAATTATAACCATAGCACCTATAAGACCAAGCTCCTCGCAAACTATAGCGAAAATAAAATCGTTATGAGGTTCGGGAAGCCAGGAATACTTTTGTCGCGACTGTCCTATTCCCCTGCCCAGCAATTCACCCGAGCCGATAGCGAGAAGCGACTGAATGGTTTGATAGCCTTTGCCTGATGCATCGGCCCATGGATCTAACCAATAGGTTATACGGCTTGAAGCGTAGTCCACAAGTCCCGTTACAATAAACAGAATAACAGCAGAAGCGGCGACACCCAAGCCCATTAAAATATATTTTACCGCCAAGCCGCCTACTATCATAAGCACTACGCCGATAAAAAGTATAAGCACGGTTGCCGAAAGGTGGGTTTCAACTACTACAAGACCGCAAACCAAAGCTAAAAGGGAAAGCAAAATCACAACGAATTTAAACTTTACCATAAGCTTATTGTATTTAGCAATAAGATGAGAAAACAACAGTATTATTGCAAATTTAGCTATTTCGGAAGGCTGAAAGCTTATTGGTCCCACTACTATCCAACGCTTATAGTCCATTCCCGAAACCATCGGCGGCAGAGCAAGGACAACTATTAAGAGCAGTACCGAAACAATATATATAAGACCGGATGCCTTCCTGTAAATGCGACAGTCAATACGAGATATCGCCATCATAAGAACTACGCCGATTACAGCGAAAATTGCCTGACGGAGAATAAAATGATAGCTATCGTTAAAGCGTGCATGGCAATATGCATAGCTTGCCGAAAAAAGCATAACAAGACCAACGGAAAGCAGAATAAGGACAAGAGATAAAAATCCCATATCCAGCTTTCCTTCTTGATATATGCCCAACTTTTTAAGCAGCTTTGCATACAAGCCTTCTCTCATTATGCACACTCCGTCCAAAATTCATTATTTAATAACAAAGGGTAAAATAGCTATTATTGCACCTATAAAGCCGACGGTTGAAAAAATGAAAACTATTTTTTCTTCGCTCCAGCCCACCATTTCAAAATGGTGATGTATAGGGCTCATTTTAAATATACGCTTTTTGGTAAGCTTATAGCAGGTAACCTGAAGCACTACCGATAAGGCCTCAAGCAGGTACACAATACCAATAGCAATAAGAAGAATAGGTCTCTCGGTAGCAAAGGACATACCTACTACCGCACCGCCCAAAAACATTGAGCCGGTGTCACCCATAAACACCTTTGCAGGGTGCATATTCCATACGAGGAAGCCTGCACATGCGCCTGCAACGGCAGAAGCATAAACGTTAACTCCCATTAAGGAGGAAATTCCCGAAATTACCATAAAGGCACATGCGGCAACAAGTGTTACCGATGAAGCAAGACCGTCAAGTCCGTCGGTGAGGTTTACGGCGTTAACGAAGCCGTAAACGAAGAAAAACGCTATAGGCCAAAACAGAAGTCCCCAACCGCTCGTAATACTCACAGTACCAAAGGGAGTCCAGGTGGTGGTCATTCCCGCAAAAGCAAGGCAAACAAGATAAAGCGCCGTTACAAGCCCCTGCAAAAAGGTTTTTTGCTTGGCAGTAAGACCAAGATTACGTTTTTTAACCACCTTAATATAGTCGTCTAAAAATCCGATAAAGCCCATTGCAAAGGCAAGAACAATGCCCGAAACGAACATTGCCAAAGCCTTTCCGTCTTTAAGCTCTCCAACCAATTCACCTTTTATTATAACCGATATTAAAAGGCTTATAACAATTGCAGCAAGCACGGCAATCATCTGCATAATTCCACCCATTGTAGGGGTGCCCTGCTTATTTTTATGCCATGACGGGCCGATATCAAGAATCGTTTGTCCAAATTTAAGCTTATGAAGATAAGGAATTACCTTAAAGCCTAAAAGTGCGGTGATTCCGAAGGAAATTATAACGGTAATAATAGGAGTAATATCTTTCATTTTATTTTCCCTGTCTTTCCTTAACAGCCTCGTCAACAACTTCTCTCTCGTCAAGATGAATTGTGCGGTCGGCTAAAATCTGATAGGTTTCGTGTCCTTTTCCCGCAAGAACAATAATATCGTCCTTCCTTGCGTTCATTATAGCGTAACGAATAGCCTCTACACGGTTTTCAATTACCGTATAGGGAGTGCTGTGCTTTTTAACACCCACCAAAATATCATCTATTATACTTGAAGGCTCTTCGGTTCTTGGGTTATCGCTTGTAACAATCAGAAAATCGGCCTTCTCAGCAGCAATTTCGCCCATAATGGGGCGCTTGGTTTTATCGCGGTCACCACCGCAACCAAACAGAATAATAAGTCTTCCCTTTTTAAGCTCGCTAAAGGTATTCAGTATATTTTCAATTCCGTCAGGTGTGTGAGCGTAGTCGATAATAACGGTAAAATCAAAAGGATTTTTAACAACCTCTGCCCTGCCCTTAATTCCGTCGGAGCCGCAAAGCGCCTTTATTACGGTTTCTGAATCAATACCGAAGTGCAAGGCGGCAACAGCGGCCGACATAGTATTATAAACGGTAAAGCGTCCGCCCGTACTCATGGTCAGCGGCAATTTTTCTTTTTCGCCGGAAAGCGTAAAGCTAACTCCGTCGGCACGGTATTCTATGTTCTCGGCTTTATAGGTTGCATCCTTTTCGGCCGAAACGGTTACTACGTTGCAGGTAAGACCCTTGCTGATTTTATCTGCCCAAGCATCGTCGCCGTTAATAACGGCGTTTTTGCACATAGAAAACAGCTTCTTTTTAGCTTCCATATAGTTTTCCATGGTAATATGATAATCTAAATGGTCTTGCGTAAGATTGGTGAAAATTGCAACCTCAAAATCAATATTATAAACGCGTTTTTGGTCAAGCGCGTGGGAGGAAACCTCCATAACCGCACTTGTACAGCCTTTATCAACCATTATTCTGAACAGCTCGTTAAGCTCGTAACAGCTTGGGGTCGTTCTTTCGGTTTTAATAACCTCGTCACCAATCATATTTTGAATGGTTCCTATAAGACCGACTTTTTCGCCTGCCTCTTCGAGAATACTTTTAAGCATATAGGTTACCGAGGTTTTGCCGTTGGTACCTGTAATGCCAATAAGCTTTAGCTGTTTTGCAGGATTACCAAACCAATTAGCCGACATCACGGCGTGAGCGGCGTGGGTATCGGGAACAATTACGTCGATTCCGCTGTCAGTAGCTCTTTCGGCTATAATAACGGCGGCGCCCTTCTCCTTTGCAGAAAGGGCAAAATTATGGCCATCGTTAACAGCACCTACAATACAAATATAAGCGAAGCCCTCGCTCACCTTTCTTGAATCGGCTGTAATTCCTTTAATTTCAACGTTTTCATACTCTTTAGGAACGTTATTAAGTAAATTTTTAAGTAGCATTTTCAAAACCCCTAATTTTCAGGTATAAAGTCGGTTACGGAATCATCACGGAAGTATACCGTAACGTTTGTTCCCTTTTTAACCTTTGTTCCCGCTTTTATGCTTTGACCGTATGCGCGTGTGTTAGCACTCTCAAGGGTGTTTCCCGAGAATTTAACGTTAATACCGCTATCTGAAGCGGCATTGTTAACCTCATTCACGGTCATTCCTTTAAAGTCGGGAACACTTGCTTCGCTTTCTTCAGCATTTTCGCCGTCGGTATAAAGAATCACAAGTCCGCCTGCGTAAAGGGTATCACCTGCGGCAGGAAGCTGTGATACAACAGTATCACCACTGCCTACGACCTTATAAATAAGATCAGCCGACGTAACCTTACCCTTAGCCTCACCTACCGATAAGCCGTTAAGATTAGGCACGGGAATGGCACGCTTAGAAAGCTCGGCTTCGGTGTAATGAGGTTCAAAGCCCAAATACGGCAAAATTTCACTAAGTATTGCACTGGCTACAGGCGCCGAAATGGTACCGCCGTAAATACTGCCCGCAGTAGGCTCATCAAGAAGCACAAGCACGGCAATTTCGGGGTTTTCAATAGGAGCCATACCAACGTAGGATGCAACGTAAAGGCTTTTATTACCTGTTTCATTAATAAGGTCGATTTTCTGGCTGGTACCTGTTTTTCCGCCCGTTCTGTAGCCTGCAACGTAGGCGTTTTTAGCACCGCCGTTTACTACTACCTCCAAGGCTTCTCTAAGCTTTTTAGAGGTTTCTTCCGATACAACCTGACGCTTATAGGAAGTGTTACCGCTTTCAATAACGTTACCCTCCTGATCAACAACCTTATCAACCACATGAGGCTGTACAAGGTATCCGCCGTTAACCGAAGCGGCAGCAGCGGCAATAAGCTGCATAGGAGTAATTTTAAAGGTCTGACCGAAGGAAGCCGAAGCAAGCTCTACGGGGCCCATTTTTTCCTTAGAATAGTAAATGGAAGAGGTTTCACCGGGGATATCAACACCCGTTTTGGAAGTAAAGCCGAAGGCTTCAAAATATTTCGAAAAGGTTTTAACGCCCAAAGCCTGACCTATGGTAATAAACGCAGGGTTACAGGAGTTACTCATAGCCGTATAAAGGCTTTGTACTCCGTGACCGGTAAGCTTGTGACAGTCATAGGGCTGACCTGCCACCTGAGTATGACCAACGCAGGAAAAGGATGAATTCGGAGTAACTACATTTTCCTCAAGGGCGGCAGCGGCGGTGAAAATTTTAAATACCGAACCCGGCTCATAAGCATCGGAAACCGCTTTATTTCTCCATTGGCGGTTTCTCAGCTCCGAAAGCTTTGCACTTCTTTCGTCACCCGTTAAAGCATCAACCTTTTTTTGATCCGCGGCCGATAAAGCAAAGGGATTATTGGGATCATAGTCACCCGTTACCGCAAGTCCTAAAATTGCGCCCGTATTTACGTTCATAACAACGGCAACACCGCGCTCGTTGCACTTATTATCCTCAACAGCCTGCTTAAGCTGTTTTTCGGCAACGTACTGAATATAGTTATCAATAGTCAGCACAAGAGAATTACCCTTTTTCGCCTCCTCTACCATTTCGTAGGTAAAGGGCATATCAATACCGTAGGCGGTTTTTGCGGCAACAACTCTGCCGGGCTCACCCGTTAAATCGGTATCGTAATAGCTTTCAATACCTGCAAGCCCCTGCTCGTCGTCACCAACAAAGCCAAGCACCACCGATGCAAGGTTATTGTTGGGATAATAGCGCTTAGTGGTTTCGTCAAGGCCTATATACCTTGTAAGCTCGTAATCCTCGTTTTCTGTTATAAAGGCTCTTACCTTATCAGAGGTTTCTTTATCAATCTTCTTTTTTACAATTACGTAATAGGACTTTTTCTCGGTGCCCTCGTAAACGGTTTGTCGGTCGACGTCGAGTATTTCGGAAAGACCGTCGGCTATAAGATTCTTAATCTTTTCTTTTTGGTCTTCTTTGCTGAGCTTATTAATTCCGTTAGGGGTTATATAAACCGTCCAAGCGGTGGTGCTCGTAGCAAGCACGTTCATATTTTTATCGTAAATATTGCCGCGAGGTGCTGTAATAAGGCTATCATAAAGCTGTTGCTCGGAAGCAAGACCTTGGTACTTTTCGCCCCTGACAAGCATAATAAGACAAAGCCTGTAGCCTGCAACACCAACGGTAATAACCACTACGCAAAGGAGGACTACAAACATTCTAAAAAGCATGGTTTTATTGGGTTTACTTGTCATAAAATATCCTCTCTTCCGTAAAAATCAAAGCAAAAAGCACTATGGTTATAATGCTTGAAAACGAGAGCTGAATTTTTTCAACTCCCGTATCCATATTTATTTATATTATACTACTATTAACACTATGCGGCAACATTTTTTTAATTATCCGAAACAAGAATTTCGCCGCCTGCCGTTCTTGCCATATTCTTATCGTTAACTCTTATATATACAACCTGATTTTGGTCGAGTCTGCGCATTCCGAGCCTGGTAGCCTCTGCCTCTAAATTTATATAAGAAATTCTGTTTTCATATTCCATTTGGAGCGCAACGCTTTCGCTTTGCTTTTCGCTGAGAACCGTTTTTGCCTCGTTAATATCGCTGTTTATCTCGTTTACCTGAATGCGAAGGAAAATATTGGTGCACAGTGCGGCAACCAAAACAACCGTTATAACAATAGCAAACACACTGTCCGAAAGTCGGCGAGCTACAGCCTTAGTGCTGCTGCGCTTTTTGCTTTTTCTTTCGGGCATCTTAATAATATTATCTTCCGGCTTCTCCTGAGGCTTAGCCTTGGGCATAAACATTTGAAAATCGTATGCCAGAGAATCGTTATAATACTTAAGATTGTTCATAGCTTTCTTCCTTATAATTTTATTACAGTCCTGAGCTTTGCGCTTCTGCTTCTTTGATTTTCCTCAATTTCCCTTTTGCTTGGGTCAATACCCTTTCGGTTATTCATTACACCGCGCGGCTTTTTACCGCAGACACAAACGGGAATATCGGGAGGACAGGTACAGCCTGTGCAAAACTCTTTAAACTTATGTTTTACAATTCTGTCTTCAAGGGAATGGAAGGTTATAATTGCTAAAACGCCGTCTTTGTTTAATAAATCAAAGGCATCGTCCAATACGTTCATAAGCACGTCAAGCTCGCTGTTTACTGCAATACGAAGTGCTTGAAAGCATCTTCTTGCAGGGTGTCCGTCGCGCCTTGCGGCGGCAGGTACGCTGTTTGCAATAATTTCAGCAAGCTGAAGGGTTGTTGCTATGGGCGCCTTTTCCCTTTCCCTTACTATTGCGTTTGCAATTTTAAATGCGAAGCGTTCTTCGCCGTAGTCTCTGAAGATTCTTGTTAATTCCTCTATGGATGCAGAAGCAACCAAATCGGCGGCGCTTACCCCCTCCTTGCTCATTCGCATATCAAGGGGAGCATCCTTATGATAGGAAAAGCCGCGTTCTCCTTGGTCAAGCTGATAAGACGAAACTCCCAAATCGAGAAGTATTCCGTCAACCTTATAAACACCTTGGTTGTTTAACACGTTTTTCATTTGAACGAAGTTGCTTTTTATAACCTTGGCAGGAAGTCCCTTTAGCCTTTCGGTAGCAACTGCTACGGCATCGGGGTCTTGGTCAAGTGCATAAAGCATACCGTTTTCAAGTCGGCTTGCTATTTCCCTTGAATGCCCTGCTCCGCCTGCGGTACCGTCAACGTAAATACCGTCAGGCTTTATATTAAGCTCGTTTATAGTTTCATTAAGTAATACCGAATAATGCTTGAATTCCATTTTTACACCTTAGAAATTAAGCTCTTCCATAATGGCGGCAACAGATTCGGGAGTAAAGGCTTGGTTCTCAGCTTCCCAAAGAGCGGTATTCCAAATTTCAAGGTTGGTATCCATACCAACTATTTGGGCTTCGTTTTCAATTTCGGCATATTCTCTTAAAGTGGGGGGAATAAGCATTCTGCCCTGACCGTCACATTCAACCCTAAAAGCACCTGCATAAAGAAAGCGCTTAACGCCGCTTGACTTAGTGCTGGGAAGGGTGCCGATTTTTTCAACCAGCTTATCCCATTCGGCAAGAGAATAAACGCAAAGGCACCTTTTACCGAAAATGCCCTTACATATCATAAATTCACTGCCAAGTTCATCTCTAAGCTTGGAAGGAATAGAGATTCTGCCCTTTTTATCGATTGTATGTAAAAAACCGCCGTATAACATAGGACTAACCCCCTCCTTCTTTCCACTTTAATGCATTTTTTGGTTTTTCAACCCACTTCATACCACTTTTAATGTTATTATAGAGCACTTTTATATAAATTGCAATAGTTTTTTTGAAATTTATAAAAAATTTTATAAATTTTTTCGAAAAAAATAAGCGATACGAAGAATTAACTTCGTATCGCTTTTAAAAACACAAAATTATTTAGAAATTGTATCAAGCATATGCTTTTTAAGTTTTTCTACGTCAATATCGTAAGCGTAAAGTATTTTTTTGCTCTCGTCATTAAATACCCAGTGCATATCTTCACTGACTGTAGGACGGTTTTCTACCCTGTACTTTACAATTTCTTGCTCGTTTTGTAAGAACAATGCAGGCCCTACGCCATCCCATATAATACGCTTCATAGCTTTAAAGTTTTCTTCATTGGGAGCCATTTTATGAAGATAATCAATAATATAATCACCCAGAGCGTTCTTTCCTTCAAGTGCTTCAACACATTCATCGGTAGAAACCACAAGCTTACTGCTAACACCCATACAGGGAACCAAGATTAGTGGCACGTCACTTTCAAGCACTATTTTAGCGGCGGCAAAGTCGCTTTTTAAATTATATTCATCGGTATCGTGGTGGTCAAAGCTATGGCCGCCAACCCACATAATTACAATATTTTCGGCAACAGACGGGTCAAGGAGCAAGGCTGTACCAATATTAGTCATAGTGCCAATAGCAAATACGTATAACGGGTTTTCTTTACTGTATTTCTTTGCTCTTTCAATTAAATCAAGTACAGATTCACTTTTTTCGGGGTTACTAATATCAAGCCTGCGGTGACCACCCTTTTTAATAAGAGAACACTTATCCTCGTTATCGGTAGCAATAAGTAAATCCTTTACAGCATTATATCTGCAGCTATACCAATGGTCGTTTTGAGTAAGGTCAAGATAAAAAGCTTTAATATTGAATTTTTCTTCGTTTAACATATACCCTATAGCAAATTGCTCGTCACATTCCATATAATATCCCACTGCGATAGCGGTATCTATCACTACGTCAATTTTTCCTTTTGGTAACTTAAGGTTATGCATAATTCTTTATCCTTTCAAAAATATCCTTTTTAATATTTTCGCTATCAATATCGCTGACGTAAAGAATTTTTCCGTCATTTTTACCGAAAAGCCAATGCTTGTCAAAGGTTAAAAACGGTCTTTCGGTTATTTCATAGGTAACCCATTCGGGACGGGCAAGAAGTGCCACGGGAACGGCATCCCAAATAACGCGCTTAAGCTTCGGCCAATAATCTTCTTTGCTCATAAGCGACATACAGTAAATAAGATAATCGCCTATTTGATTTTTGCCTTGCCACTCATTTACACATTCACTGTAAGACATAACCAGCTTTTTAGCAACGTCAATACAGGGCACCAACATTATGGGCACGTTGGTTTCCATAATCACCTTTGAAGCTATAATATCCTTCTCCAAATTATATTCGGCGGTGTTTTCTTGAGTAAAATCGTGACCAAACAAAGCCACCAAAACTATACGTTCCTCTAAAGTGGGATCTAAGAGCAAAGCGTCAGCTATATTGGTAACAGGGCCTATAGCTATTACGTAAAGAGGATTTTCTTTGCTGTAGTTCTTGCTACGCTCAATAAGGTCAAGCGCCGCTTCGCTTTTTTCGGGGTTATTTACGTCGGTTGCTTTGGTACAGCCTCTGAAAATAACGGAGCTTAAATCCTCTCTGCCGCAACGGTTAACAACTTCCGATATACCCCTTACAAAGTCATCCCCTGCCATATAAGTATAAAAAGCCTTTACGTTAAACTTATCAAAAGTAAGAAGATAGGCTATTGCATATTGGTCATCCATTTCCCAAATGCTGTCTGCAAAAGCATCTGTATCAATTACAACATCGATTTTACCTTGAGGAAGCATTAATTCATTCATACCTATGTTCCTTTCTGTATTTTAGTGGAGAAATACCGTAAGCCTCTTTAAAATGCTTTCTGAAAAAAGATTCATTAGAATAACCTATTGTCTCAATAATTTCGCTGATTGACAGCTCGGTTTCCTTTAGCATATATGCCGCCGTTTCAATACGCATCTTTCGTACAAGCTCCGAAAAGGTAGTACCGATTTGCTTTTTTATAAGCTCGCTTGTGTATTCCTTGGTATAGCCAAGAAGGCCTGCAAGCTCGCTAAGCTTTGCAGTACTGAAATTATCGGTAATATATTTTTTGATTTTTGCCGCAATACCATTATCGGATAAGGGGTATTCGTTCATTAACGGAAGGCTTTCTTCAACCTCTTCAATACAAGGAATCGACGGTGCGGCACCCATTTTCGAAACGGTAATTGCCGAAGCGGCGGAAGCCGTTTTCAGTATTTTTTCGCATTTTTGATTTTTACATACACCCGCCAAAAAATAACCTATAAAGGCGTCCCCTGCCGCCGTTGTATCCTTAACCTTTACGTTGTAAGCAGGCTGTCGTTTAACCAATGAATTTTTAATGTACACACAGCCGTCCTTACCCAAGGTAAGTATTACGGTAAGGTTTTTGTAACGGCTGTTGATATACGCAATGCTTTCCTCAACTTCTACACAACCCGTAAAGCCCATTGCTTCGGTTTCGTTGAGAATTAAGTAGGTAAGCTTATTAAAATCTATACTTTTTAAAGCTTCGCTAAAGGGTGCAGGATTAAAGGCGATTTTCATTCCCTTTTCATAGGCTTTATCAATAATATACGGCACGTTGCTCGTTTCGTTTTGCAAAAGCACAATATCCTCACTGCAAAAGCTTTCAAATACCTTGTCGATTATTTCGCGACTGATAAGAGCGTTAGAGCCGGGATAAAGAAAGATACTGTTTTCCCCACGTGTGCTGACCTGAATAATAGCGTGACCGTTTTTACAGTCGATGCTGTATAAAAAGGAGGTATCAACACCGCTGTCATTTAAAACCGTTCTCAGCATTTCTCCGTCGGCTCCTATACAGCCTGCGTGGAAAACAGAAGCACCTGCCCTTGCGGCGGCAATAGACTGATTAAGCCCCTTTCCTCCCGGAAACAGCTCGAGACTGTTACTTGATAAGGTTTCGCCCGGTACAACAATATGGTCTAAGGAATATACGTAGTCTATATTGCAAGAGCCAAAATTCAGTATTTTCATATCATCCCTCCAAAAATGAGTATACACCATCAAAGAGAAATAATAAAGGTCTGTTTTTAGACAAAAACAGACCTTTATTAATATTATTTAATGTTAAATATTCTTTTTGCGTTAAGTCCCAGCATCTTTTCCCTTTCGGAATCGGAAAATTCAAGAGATAAAAAGGTTTCCACTTCCTTTTCGGGAGCCCACATAGGATAGTCGGTACCAAACATTATTCTGTCGGCGCCGTACATTTTCATAAGCTCATAAATTTTATCCTTTTTGAAAAAGCCAAAACAGGAAGAGCAGTCAACGTATAAATTATTATATTCCGAAAGCTTGTCGTAAGCTTCCTGCCAAACCGACCAGCCCGCAAGGTGCGCGCCTATAAAGGTCAGCTTTTTAAACTCCTTTAAAATATTAATTACACGGTCGGGGTTTGAATAATCATATCGGTAGTCACCCGTATGCATAAGAAGCACAAGACCCTTTTCCTCACAAAGCTCGTATATTCTCATACATTCCCTTTTGTCGCACT
Source organism: Clostridia bacterium (assembly GCA_017474125.1). Taxonomy (GTDB): domain Bacteria; phylum Bacillota; class Clostridia; order Oscillospirales; family Acutalibacteraceae; genus SIG607. The sequence goes on along the minus strand of JAFVIF010000075.1, from coordinate 46,525 downwards.
GAAAGGCTTGTATATCGGGATGAAGCTTAACGCCCTTAAGTCCCAATTCGCAAAGATGCTCCACGTCGCCCTTAATATCAAGGCTGTCGGGATGCAAAGTACCAAGTCCCGTCATTTTCCCGTCAGAAGCGCCGACACTTTGAGCAATAAACTCATTAATGCTTTTAACCTGCTTTGGAGTCGTAGCAACCGATTGCACTATAAAGTGGTCAATCCCTGCCCTTTCGCCCCTTTCAATAAGGTCGGCAACAGTACCCTTTCCCGCCGCAACGGTATCGTAAAATTTATCGGTACCTGCCACCGCCTTTTCGGCTATTTTTTCAGGATAAATATGACAATGGGAATCAATGGTATAAAATTTATTAAGTACCATTTACTTCACCGCTTATTCCTTGTCAAGGCCAAGCTTCTTTGCGGCCTCTTCTCTCATTTTGTATTTAAGAATTTTACCTGCGGCATTCATGGGGAATTTATCAACGAATTCAATATATCTCGGTACCTTATGACGAGCCATGCTTGCGGCAATAAATTCCTTCATTTCGTCTTCGGTCATTGTTTCGTTTTCCTTAAGAATAATACAAGCCATTATTTCTTCGCCGTACTTTTTATCGGGCACACCTATAACCTGTACGTCGCTTACCTTAGGATTGGTATAAATAAATTCCTCAATTTCCTTGGGGTAAATATTTTCACCGCCTCTGATAATCATATCCTTAAGTCTGCCTGTAATAAGGTAGTTACCGTCGGGACGTCTGCACGCAAGGTCGCCCGTATGGAGCCAGCCGTCCTTATCAATAGCAGAAGCGGTAGCCTTAGGCATTTTGTAGTAGCCCTTCATTATGTTATAACCGCGCGCAACAAACTCGCCGTTTACACCGTCGGGACAGTCCTCGCCTGTTTCGGGGTCAATAATTTTACACTCAACGTTTGCGAAAGCGCTTCCTACCGTTTCGGTTCTTACCTCTAAGGAATCGTACCAGCTACTCATTGTACAACCGGGAGAAGCCTCGGTTTGTCCGTAAACCGACACAATCTCCTTCATATTCATAACCTCGGTAGCCTTTTTCATAAGGTCGGCAGGACAGTTCGCACCTGCCATAATACCAACACGCATATATGAAAAATCGGTTTTTTCAAAATCGGGGTGCTGCATCATAGCAATAAACATTGTAGGCACACCGTTAAAGGCGGTAATATGCTCATTGTGAACGCAAGAAAGCGAAGGCTTCGGTGAAAAATAAGGCATAGGATACATAGTGGTACCGTGGGTCATTGAAGCGGTCATGGAAAGCACCATACCAAAGCAATGGAACATAGGCACCTGTATCATCATTCTGTCGGCGGTGGATAAATCCATATGGTCGCCGATGTACTTACCGTTATTTACAACGTTATAGTGGGTAAGCATTACACCCTTAGGGAAGCCGGTTGTACCCGAGGTATACTGCATATTACATACGTCGTCCTTATCAACGGCGGCCGCCATACGGTGTACCTCGCTGATATTAACCTCGCCTGCTCTTGCCCAAGCCTCATTCCAGGTCATACAACCCTTCTGCTTAAAGCCTACAGTAATAACGTTACGAAGAAAAGGAAGCCTTTTGCTGTGAAGCGCTTGACCCGATTTCATATTTTCAAGCTCGGGGCAAAGACGCGCAATAATTTCGCCGTAATTAGTATCCTTACTGCCTTCGGTCATAATCAGTGTATGTGTATCCGATTGCTTCAAAAGATACTCGGCCTCGTGAATTTTATAAGCAGTATTAACGGTAACTAAAATTGCGCCGATTTTTGTGGTTGCCCAAAAGGCAATATACCACTGCGGCACGTTAGAAGCCCAAACCGCCACCTTACTGCCTGCCTTTACACCCATAGCTATAAGCGCACGTGCAAAGGTGTCAACGTCATCTCTGAACTGACTGTAGGTTCTTGTGTAATCAAGTGTAGTGTACTTAAAGGCATACTGGTCGGGGAATTCCTCTACCATTTTATCAAGCACCTGCGGGAAGGTAAGGTCAATAAGCAAATCCTTTTTCCAAATAAACTTACCGGTATGAGACTTGTTATAGTAAAGGGTGGTTTCGTTTTTGGAAATATCTCCGTACTGCTTCATAAAGTTAACAAATTGAGAAAATATTATTTCCATATCGTCAAGCTCTTCGCACCACTTCGGATCCCAAATAAGGGAGAAATATCCGTCGTAGTTTACGCTTCTGAGCGCCAGCATCATATCATCTATGGGAAGCTCACCCTCACCTATAAGGCAGGGCTCGTATTCACCGTCAACCCTTTGAGCATCACGAATGTGAACGTGTCTTACGTAGGCGCCGAGATTTTTAATAATTTGCTCGGCATCCTCCTTGCCTACAAAGTAAGCGGAGTACATATCTAAAAGCGCGGCAAGGCTGTCACTTGCAAAGCGCTCCAATACGTCGCGAAGCAGCTCGGTATTTGAGAAAATACCCGAGGTTTCAAGCAACAGAGTAATTCCCTTTTCCTCAGCGGCGGTAAGAGTTGCTTCAATAATGCTTACAACCGTATCGGTTGCGGCGGAAACGTCGTCGAAAATACCTGCGTGAAGCCTAACGTAAGGAATGTGCAAATTACCTGCTATTGCAATGCACTTATTAATTTCATCAATACAAAGCTCTTTTTCAGCATTACAGCCAATATTACCGATAGTGTCGATACAAGGAATTGAAAGCTTTTTTTCGTACAGCTTTCTTACGGTTGCGGCGGCGGTGTAATCGTGAAAAGCGCCGTTCTTATCGGTAAACAATGGATTTTTAATATTATGAAGCTCAATACCCTCAAACTTCAATTCCTTTGCTATATCCAAAAATTCATCAAAGGATATGCCGTGCCATCCTTTGGTTGAAAATGAAAACTTCATTTTTATGCCTCCTCGTAAACAATCTTGTTTACAGCGCTAATGTACGCTCTGATACTCGCTCCTATAATGTCGGTGGAAATACCGTTACCCGAATAAAGCTTGCCGTTGGAGCGCAATTTTACAAGCGCACTGCCCATTGCTTCTTTACCCTCGGTAACCGATTGAATTTGGAAATCATCAAGCTCAAAGCGTGTGCCGATAATTTGCTCAATGGCGTGGAAAGCGGCATCAATGGGACCGTCGCCAATAGCTATGCCCTGACATTGCGCGCCATCCTTTTCAAGGGTAATCTGAGCACTTGAAGAAATAATATTACCGTTATTAACAACGTAGCTGATAAGCTTATAGGTTGCAGGCACCTGCAACGCTACGCTTGCAACAATAGCGTCGAGCTCCTTTGAGCCTACGGTTTTCTTTTCAGCAACGCGGGTAAACTCCTCGTAAACCTTTGCGCTGTCCTCCTCGCTTAAATCGTAGCCAAGCTTTAATACAGCGGTCATAACGGTTTCACGAGTATCATTTGCATTAAGAATTATATCGTTTTCAACAGAATCAGCACCGCTCACCTTTGCCTTACCGCTCTTCGAATTTTCGGCAACCCAATTAATTTGCTTAATAATACGGTTAAGCTGTGTATAGTTAACGTCCGACTCAAAACCAAAGGAATTACCGCAGTTTTTAACCATTTCGGCAAAGGTTTCAAGGGGCACTGCATTGGTTCCAACGGCAGTTTTAACAACGCTTACGCCGTTTCTTACAGCAAGAATGGCATCGGCAATAGCCATACCGTTTTTATTATCGCAGAAAACTCCAACCTGTACACCCTGCTTAACACTTTTGCAAATTTCGGCGGCAAAATCGGCAAATTCATCGGGCATCATAGTTTCGGCGGCGCTGTCGTAAAGTGAAACACTTGTTGCACCGGCTTCTACGGCAGAGTTAATAGCTTCGAATAAAAAGTCACCCTCGGCTCTTGTGGCATCAATAGCGCAAAACTCAACGTCATTCACCTTTTCCTTTGCGGCAGAAACAAGAGAAGCAATAAAGGGAAGCATTTTGTCGGGCTTCTTGTGGCAAACGTACTCCATACCAACGGGCGATACGGGAAGCTCAATTCTTATTCTGCCCTTAGCGGCGCTTCCAATGGCGGCCGCGGCATTATCAATACTCTCCTTTGTCATACCGCCGCAAACCGAAATCACGCTGTTTTTAACAAAAGAAGCAATAGTTTTAACAAGTAGTATATCAGTTCTTGCGTTATTAATGGCGGCAAGCTCAATAATATCAACGTTAAGGTTTTCGAGCTGACGTGCTATTTCAATTTTTTCCTTAAAGCTGTAGCTTACCTCCTCGCTGCAAAGTGTTGTGTCGGCAATTCTGATTTTACTCATAATAATTCTTCCTTTCTAATTTGCCTGAATTAGTTGGTCTGAAGGCAGACTCAAAAAAAGTCCCTGAAACTACTATAGTTTCAGGGACGAAATATATTCGCGGTACCACCCTAATTACTGTATAAAACAGTCACTCAGTAAGGCTCCAACAAGCCTTTTGCCTTGGTAACGGGGCACGCCGTAACCGCTTACTTTTTCTTTCAGCAGTTCTGCTCCGGAATGAGACTTACTTTACTCTGCCGTGTCGACTCACACCAACCGTCAACTCTCTGAAAACAAGCGTGAATAAAGAATAATTCCTTCATCGCATTTAAAAATTTTTAATAATTATAGCACCACCGTTTTAATTTGTCAACAGTTTTTATAAGACATTATAGAATTTCGTAGGGGCGGATGTTATTCCCCTGATAGGGGAAATGTCCGAAGGACAAAAGGGTTTGGGCGAAGCCGTACCACACATCCGCCCGTATTAGATGTCAAAAATGGAACAAAAAAAGAACGCTATAAAAGCGTTCTTTTTAATTTTTTTAAATTATTCAATAGGAAGGGTCCAACCGAAGGTGTCTTCAATATTGCCCCACTGAATTCCTGTAAGGGTATCGTAAAGGTGCTGGGTAATTTCGCCTATATTGCCGCCGCTTACCTGGTGTTTAACACCCTTATAGCAGAGCTCACCGATAGGAGAAACAACTGCGGCAGTACCGCAACCCCAAGCCTCTTCCAAGGTTCCGTTTTCCATGGCGGCTTCAAGCTCGTCGATGCTAAGGAGTCTCTCGCTTACCTTGTAGCCTTCTTTTCTGAGAACCTCAAGGCAGGATTTTCTGGTAATACCGGGGAGAATAGAGCCCGAAAGCATAGGAGTAACGATTTCGCCGTTGATTTTGAACATAACGTTCATAGCGCCTACTTCTTCAATATACTTTCTCTCAACACCGTCGAGCCAAAGTACCTGAGAATAGCCCTGCTTTTCAGCTCTCTCACCCGCTCTGTTACTTGCGGCATAGTTACCGCCGCATTTAGCGTAACCCGTACCGCCGCGAACAGCGCGAACATCCTGGTCTTCTATCATAATTTTAACGGGGTTAATACCCTCTTTGTAATAGCTGCCAACGGGAGAAGCAATAATAACGAAGGTAGCGTTATGTACAGCGTGAACACCTAAGGTTTCATCGTTACCGAACATAAAGGGACGAAGGTAAAGAGAAGTACCGGGTGCAGAGGGTGTCCAATCCTGCTCAAGTCTAACAAAGGTTTTAAGTGCTTCAAGGGTTTCCTCCTCGGGAAGCTGAGGCAAACAAAGTCTTTCAGCAGAGGAATTCATTCTGCGAATGTTTTCCATGGGACGGAAAAGCTGAACCTTGCCGTCCTTACGGCGATAAGCCTTTAAGCCTTCAAAAATTTCGCTTCCGTAGTGAAGAACGGTGGAAGCAGGATGAAGAGAAAGGTTAGCAAAGGGAACGATTCGTGCATCGTGCCAGCCTTCCTCGTTGTTATAGTCCATCATAAACATATGGTCGGTAAAGTATTTACCAAAACCGAGTACACTGCTGTCGGGTTTTTCCTTGGGGCAAGTGTTTTTAGTAATAGAGATATTCATAGTTTTCTCTCCTTTACGGTTGCCGTTAGTTTGCGGCACCAATTTGCATTGCTTTTCTGTTAATATCAGCCATATCAGCTCTCTTTGCAGAGATAACCTTTGCAAGAGCAGCGTCAACGCTTTCAGGAGCAAAGTCAGAAAGCTCCTTTAATACCTTACCAACAATAATCATATTGGCAAGTGTAGGCATACCGTTTTCTCCTGCCAAACGAGTAGCGGGGATATAGAAAACACTAACGTCGTCACGCTCTACCTTACGCTCAATAAGGGAGGAATCAAGAAAAATCATTCCACCCTTTGCTACGGTAGATTCGTACTTATCAAGAGAAGGAAGATTCATAGCGATAAGCACGTCGGGCTTAGACACTATAGGAGAGCCAACAGGCTCATCACTTACAATAACGCTACAGCTTGCTGTACCGCCGCGCATTTCGGGACCGTAGGAAGGAAGCCAGCTTACCTGCTTACCGTCAATAAGACCCTTGTAAGCCATAAACTTACCGGAGAAAAGAATACCCTGACCGCCAAAGCCGGAAAATAAAAACTGTTTAGTAGCCATTATGCTTCCTCCTTTTCTGCGCTTCTGTCCTTATATACACCTAAGGGATAATAAGGAATCATTTTTTCGTCAATCCACTCTAATGCCTGCTTTGGAGTCATACCCCAGTTGGTAGGACAGCTCGACACAACCTCTACAAGAGAAAAGCCCTTGCCGTCAAGCTGATTTTGGAAAGCCTTTTTAATAGCCTTTTTAGCGTTTTTAATGTTTTTAACGTTGTTTACGGTAACACGCTCAAGATACTCGGGACCGTCAAGCTTAGAAAGCATTTCGCAAACCTTAACGGGATAGCCGCAATGGTTAACGTCTCTGCCATAGGGGGAGGTTTGAGTAACCTGACCCGGCAAAGAGGTAGGAGCCATCTGACCGCCGGTCATACCGTAAATAGCGTTATTAATAAAGATTACGGTGATATTTTCGTTTCTTGCAGCAGAGTGTACGGTTTCGGCCATACCGATAGACGCAAGGTCACCGTCACCCTGATAGGTGAATACAACGTGATTTTCAGGGTCAGCGCGCTTTACACCTGTAGCAACGGCAGGAGCACGACCGTGAGCCGCCTCAATCATATCACAGTTAAAATAGTTATATGCCATAACCGAGCAACCAACAGGGGCAACACCAATGGTTCTGCCCTCAATACCAAGTTCATCAATAACCTCGGCAACAAGACGGTGAACAATACCGTGAGTACAGCCGGGGCAATAGTGCATGGGAGCATCGGTAAGTGCATGAGGTTTATCAAATACTACCATTATTTTGCGCCTCCTTTTGCTGCTTCAATAATTGCGTCAAGTACCTGCTCGGGAGAAGGAATCATACCGCCTGCACGATTGCAAAGGGTTACGGGAACCTTACAGCCGCTGGCAAGACGCACGTCCTCTATCATCTGACCCATAGAAAGCTCAACCGAAATAAACTGACTTACCTTATCGGCAGCAGCGGCAAAAGCCTTTGTTGGGAATGGCCAAAGAGTAATAGGACGGATAAGACCAACCTTAATACCCTGCTTTCTTGCTTCAACTATAGCGTTTTTGGAAACACGGGCGGCAATACCGAAGGCGGCAATGCAAATATCTGCATCCTCCATAAGGTATTCCTCCCACATACACTCATTTTCTTCTATGTACTTATAACGCTCGTAGCGTTCAAAGTTAGACTTTTCAAGCTCTTCGGGAACAAGGAAAAGAGAGTTAACTATATTGTGCTCGCGCTCCATTTTAGTACCTGTTGTAGCCCAAGGCTTTTCGGCAGCGGGAGCAACCTCGAAATCAAGAGAAACAGGCTCCATCATCTGTCCCATAGTACCGTCGGCAAGAATCATAGAAGTCATACGGTATTTATCGGCAAGCTCAAAGCCCTTTACGGTTAAATCGGCCATTTCCTGAACCGAAGCAGGAGCAAGAACTATCATTCTAAAGTCACCGTGGCCTCCTGCCTTGGTAGCCTGAAAATAGTCAGACTGGGAAGGCTGAATACCGCCAAGACCGGGGCCTCCGCGCTGTACGTTAACTACTAACGCAGGAAGGTCGGCACCTGCAAGATAAGAAAGACCCTCACCCTTAAGAGAAATTCCGGGGCTTGAAGAAGATGTCATAACACGCTTACCTGTAGAAGCAACGCCGTATACCATATTAATAGCGGCAATTTCGCTTTCTGCCTGAAGGAAGCAACCGCCGATTTTAGGCATTCTTTTTGCCATATATGCGGCAATTTCGGTTTGGGGAGTAATAGGATAACCAAAGTAATGACGACAGCCTGCAACTATAGCGGCCTCGGCAATAGCTTCGTTACCTTTCATTAAAACTTTATCTGCCACAATACTTCACTACCTTTCTACCTTGATAATGCAATCGGGACACATAGTAGCGCAGAATGCACAGCCGATACAGGCTTCAATATTTACAGCCTCTACGGGATGGTGTCCTTTTTTGTTGATTTTGTCCTGAGCGAGCGCAAGCACCTGCTTGGGGCAAGCGTCTACACACAGACCGCAACCCTTACAGTTGTCGGTTTTAAAGGTTAACTTTGCCAAATTAAACACTCCTTAGCAAATTTAAATATTCGAAAGCACAAATGTAATTTGTGGAATCTACAAAATTTTTTCTTGAAGCTTTAGCGGGAAAAGATTAGGCACCTTGCCGCCAAGCTCGCTTAAAAGCTCTGTTTTTACGGTGGTCGCAACTACGGGTAGGCCCGTTGCCCTTGAAACCTCTTCAGCATAGCTTAAAGAATCAAGAACGTCCTGCGCCGTTGTTTCCTCACCCAAATTAGAGTTATTAACAAGTCCCGTAAACTTCATTTTCGCCGCCGTTTCAATTTCGGCAAGCACTTCAACGGTGGAAGCCGTATCACGAGTAAGGGGACGGAAGGAATTAATAACCATAAGCATTTCGTAATCGTTTTCCTCTTTTATTTTATCGGAAATACGACCAAGCACCAAAGCGCCGCGGTCATCGCCTCCAATATCAAGAATACACCTTAAGGACTTATCGTCGGTTATGGCATACATATCCTGAGGAAGCGCGGGGATATCTACGTTAGAATTCGCATAGGTTGAGCAAATAAGCTTTATACCCTGCTCCTTCAACAGCTCACTGCTGTCCTTGGTACGAAAATACGGGTTAACTATATCAAGGTCGGCAAGAGCAACGTTTCCATAGCTTTTTTTTAGCGCTATTGCCGCATTAACGGCGATATTCGTTTTTCCGCTTCCGTAATGTCCACAGAAAAGCGTAAGCCTTTTTTTGCCGAACACGTTACTCTCTCCTTTCTTTGATTTCATTTGGAAATTGCACTTTTAGTACAATTACCGCGTTCAAATACCATTATAACTTATTTCTTTGAATTTTTCCGCTGGTAGTTTTAGGAAGACTGTCTCTGAATACTACAATACGTGGGTATTTATAAGGAGCAGTCTTATCCTTAACGTACTTCTGGATTTCTTTCTTTAATTCATCACTTGGCTCGGTGCCCTTTACAAGCACAATGCTTGCCTTAACAACCTGACCTCTCACCTCATCGGGAGCGGCAGAAACACCGCACTCAAGCACGTAGGGAAGCTCCATAATAACGCTTTCAATCTCAAAGGGTCCGATACGGTAGCCCGAGGACTTAATAACGTCATCTACGCGCCCTACGTACCAATAGAAGCCGTCCTCATCACGCCAAGCGGTATCACCCGTATGATAATAGCCGTCGCGCCAGGTTTCCTTGGTTTTTTCCTCATCACCGTAGTAGCAGGTCGCAAGACCGCAGGGCAAACCGTTTTTAATATTAATAACAATCTCGCCCGTTTCACCGTCTGCAACGCTGTTGCCGTCGGCATCTACAATATCAACGTCGTAAATGGGAGCAGGCTTGCCCATAGAACCAATCTTATGGGGAGCGCCCGTCATATTACCGATAATCATAGTGCTTTCGGTTTGACCGAAGCCTTCAAGAATTTGAAGTCCCGTAATCTTTTCAAACTGACGGTAAACCTCGGGGTTAAGCGCCTCGCCCGCAGTTGTCATATGCTTAACGGAGGATAAATCATACTGAGAAATATCCTGCTTAATAAGCATTCTGAGCATTGTGGGAGGTGCGCAGAAGGTGGTTATATTGTGTTTTGCAAACATCGGAAGAATTTCAGCGGCATCAAATCTGTCGAAATCGTAAACGAATATACCTGCTTCGCAAAGCCACTGACCGTAAATTTTACCCCAGGTAGCCTTTGCCCACCCCGTATCGGAAATTGTAAAGTGAAGACCGTCGGGATCAACACAATGCCAATATTTTGCAGTATGGAAATGACCAAGAGGATATTTATAGCTGTGTGCGGCAATTTTGGGATATCCCGAAGTACCCGAAGTAAAGTACATAAGCATTAAATCGTCGCCGCAAGCAGTATCCTCCGTGCGCTTATAATGAGTACTGTACAGAGTATACTCTTCGTCAAAGCTTCTCCAGCCCTCACGCGAGCCGTTAACTATAAGCTTATTTATAACCTGCGGATTATTCTTTGCTGCAAGCTCTGCCTGATGTGCCGTATCGCCGTCGGCCGTACAAATAATAGTGCTTATTCCTGCCGATTTAAAGCGGTAATCAAAGTCGTGCTCAACAAGCTGATTGGTAGCGGGAATCGCTATTGCGCCAAGCTTATTAAGAGCAATAATCGAAAACCAGAACTGATAATGACGCTTAAGCACCAGCATTACTCTGTCGCCCTTTTTAATACCTAAGGATTTAAAGTAGTTAGCACACTGATTTGTAGCCTTTTTAATATCCTTAAAGGTAAAGCTGCGCTCGGTGCCGTCCTTGGATATATGAAGCATAGCGCGTTTATCGGGAGTTTTATGAGCAATTTCATCAATTACATCAAAGCCGAAGTTAAACCTTTCGGTATTCTTAAATTTAATAGAAAGAGGTGTTCCCTTATCGTTTTCGGTAATATCAACGTATTTATGGTAAACCCTTTCCTTATCATCCTTCTTGACAATTTTAGGCTGGGAAACGGTTTTAGCAGGCAAAAGCTCGGGAATAGGCTCACCTGTGGGGTTAAGAACTATTGCGTAGAAAAGACAATCCTTACCGCCGATAGCAATCATACCGTGAGCAACGTCACTATCGTAATAAATGCTGTCGCCGGGGCCCAAAATTTCTTTATGCTCGCCAACCTGAACCATAAGCTGACCGTCGATAATAATATCAAGCTCCTGTCCTGCATGGGTGGTAAGCTCAATATCCTTAAGCTGTGCTTCCTCACTATATATACTGCGAACGTAAAGAGGCTCGGCAATACGGTTTTGGAATGCGTAGGCAAGGTTATAATAGGTCATACCGTGTGCCTGAGCAATTTTTTGTCCTGCGCCCGCACGTGTTACGGTATATGATTTAAGACGCGGGCTGTAGCCCTCAATAATATCGGTAACGTTAACGTTAAGAGCCAAAGCGCAACGGTAAATAAACGCAAAGTTTAAGTCACTGTTACCTGCTTCGCATTGAATGTATTCTTCTGTGGTAACGGCAGTTTTTTCAGCCATTTGCTCAGGGGTAAGGCCTTCGATTTCACGAAGCTCGCGAATACGCCCCGCCATTTCTTTGATTTTAAAATCAAGTCCTGTCATTTGTTCCATAGTTTTTTGTACTCCATTTCGTCGGGACAGAAAAAACACCCGTCCCAAAGTAATGCCTTTGAGACGAGTGTCAAATAATATTTCACACCCGCGGTACCACTCAAATTGCGGAAGACCGCCACTCTTGGAATCCAACAATTCCTATGCATTAACGCAGCAATCACGGAGGAGTTCTACTAATATAAAATACGTTCTTCTCCTCGGCTCAGAAGCTACAAACACCTACTGCTACTTGACGGTTTTCACCTGCCACCGTCTCTCTGAAAAGCGCATCGAAGGAGTACTCTTCGTCAAAGCCTTTATTGACTGTCACATTATAACATAACTTTGGTTAAAAGTCAACATTCTCTTTTTTCTTACCTTTAATACGAAATTTGTACTAAAAGCGCAATGCCCACGTTCAAATACAATTTTAATAAATTACAGCTTATTTCGCTGAATTTTACCGCTGATAGTCTTGGGGAGCTCATCCTTAAATACAACTATTCTCGGGTATTTATAAGGCGCTGTATGCTCCTTAACGTAGGTCTGGATTTCCTTTTTAAGCTCTTCTGTAGGCTCGGTGCCCTTTACAAGCACAACGCTTGCCTTAACAACCTGACCTCTCACCTCGTCGGGAGCGGCAGAAACACCGCACTCAAGCACGTAAGGAAGCTCCATAATAACGCTTTCGATTTCGAAGGGGCCGATACGGTAACCCGAAGATTTAATTACGTCGTCAATACGGCTTACGTACCAGAAGTAGCCATCCTCATCACGCCACGCAGTATCACCCGTATGGTACATACCGTCGTGCCAAGCCTCCGTAGTCTTTTCCTCGTCAAGATAGTATTCTTTAAACAAGCCGCAAGGAACAGTGTCCTTGGTTCTTATTACAATTTCGCCCACCTCACCGTCGGCAACCGAGTTACCGTCAGGGTCAACTATATCAACGTCGTACTGAGGAGAAGCCTTACCCATAGCGCCCACCTTAGGTGTTGTGCCGCAAAGGTTAGCGATGGTAAGGGTGGTTTCGGTTTGACCGAAGCCCTCCATTATCTGAAGTCCCGTTGCTTCCTCAAACTGGCGGAACACCTCGGGATTAAGCGCCTCACCTGCCGTTGTCATATGGTGAATAGAGGAAAGGTCGTATTTTGAAAGGTCGCCCTTAACAAGCATTCTAAGCATTGTTGGGGGAGCACAGAAGGTAGTTATATTGTACTTTTCGAACATAGGCAGAATTTCGTCGGCATCGAACTTATCAAAGTCATAAACGAATACCGCGCCCTCGCAAAGCCACTGTCCGTAAAGCTTACCCCAAAGAGATTTACCCCAACCTGTATCGGAAATGGTAAGGTGCAGGCCGTCTCTTTCACAGCAATGCCAATACTTAGCGGTTACAAAATGGCCTAAAGCATAGGTATGCTTATGAGCCGCCATTTTTGGATTGCCGGTAGTACCCGAGGTAAAGAACATAAGGGCAACCTCATCGCCTGCCGAAGCATTCTCCTCCCTTTCGTACTTACCTGAAAACAGCTTATACTCGCTGTCAAAATCGTGCCAGCCCTCACGCTTATTTCCAACCAAAACAAGGTTTTTAACCTGAGGACAGTTTTGGGCGGCGCGTTCCGCAATTTCAGCAGTGTCGCCGTCAGCGGTACACACTATAGCGCTTACACCCGCAGCGTTGAAGCGATATTCAAAATCATGTTCCTTAAGCTGATTTGTAGCGGGGATTGCCACAGCACCGATTTTATGAAGGGCAACCATACAGAACCAGAACTGATAATGGCGCTTGAGCACGAGCATTACCTTATCGCCGCGCTTAATACCTAAAGAGGTAAAGTAGTTGGCGCACTGATTTGAAGCGCGTTTAATATCCTTAAAGGTAAAGCGACGCTCCTCCTTATGCTTATCAACGTGAAGCATTGCGAGCTTTTCGGGATATTTATCGGCAATACCGTCTACAATATCAAAACCGAAGTTAAAGGTCTCGGTATTCTTAAAGGTAATATCCTTAAGCTCACCGTTTTCATTTTCGGTAGTAGTAACAAACTTTTCGCAAACAAGCTTTTCGGAAACCTTAGCCGAAGCAATACTGCGCCTTACGGTTTCCTCCTTAACCTCTGCACCGGGAAGTACTACAGCACAGAAAACGCAATCCTCACCGCCTACTGCTATCATTCCGTGAGGGGTAGAGCTGTTATAGTAAATGCTGTCGCCTTCATTAAGAATTTCGGTATGGTCACCTATTTGCACCTTTAAGGAGCCGCTGAGTATCAGGTCGAATTCCTGTCCCGAGTGGGTAGTTAAATGAATAGGCTTATTTTGCTGAGAAGCAGAGTACTCGTATCTTACATAGTACGGCTCTGCTATTTTATCCCTGAATTTCGGAGCAAGGTTTTTAATATCAATACCTTCCTCCTTGGCGGTAGCCTGACCCTTACCCTTACGGGTTACGGTGTAGGTAGAAAGCTTTGCGGTGCGTCCTTCAAGAAGCTCGGTCAGCTCAACGTCAAAGCTTAAAGCGCATTTGTGAATAAAGGAAAAGGGAATATCAGCATTTGCGCTTTCATAGGTAACGTACATTTCTTCGCTAACTTCGGTTTTCTTTGCCATTTCGGCAACAGACCAGCCCATTATCTCTCGCAACTCTTTAATTCGCGCTGCAACCTCCATTAACTGTTGTTTGGCTGTGTTGGTAGTCATTTTGTTTACTCCCTTTCTTTTTTAAAATTAAAATAAAAACACCCATCTCAAAGTTTTACTTTGAGACGGGTGTGAATTAACACTCGCGGTACCACTCAAATTGCGATTAAAAACCGCCACTCTTGGAATCCAACAATTCCTATGCATTAACGCAGCAATCACGGGAAGCGTCTACTCGATAATCTTTCGGACTTCCGGCTCGGAAGGGATGGGTCTTCTAAGAATTTTCACTATCGGTTCGCAGCAACCACCGACTCTCTGTAAGTTAAAATCCTTGACCGTCTTCGTCATCGCTTTAGTATGGTAAAGAGTATATCACTCTTATTTTTCTTTGTCAAGTACTTTTTTGAAAAAAATTATTTATTTTCTGCAATACTTCTTGCTACGTGCACACCGCTGGCCGAAGCATGAGAAAGCGAATGGGTAATTCCACTGCCATCGCCTATAATATAAAGGCCTTTATACTTGGTTTGAAGCTTACTGTCTACCTCAACCTCCATATTATAGAACTTAACCTCAACACCGTAAAGGAGAGTATCATCGTTAGCCGTACCGGGAGCAACCTTATCAAGAGCGTAAAGCATTTCAATAATACCGTCAAGAATACGCTTAGGTAATACAAGGCTTAAATCGCCGGGGGTAGCGTTAAGGGTAGGAGTGATAAAGGCCTCCTCAATACGGCTTGGTGTAGAACGCTTACCTCTTATAAGGTCGCCGAAGCGCTGAACGATTACTCCGCCGCCAAGCATATTACTAAGCCTTGCAATGCTTTCGCCGTAGCCGTTGGAATCCTTAAAGGGCTCGGAAAAATGCTTTGCAACAAGTAACGCAAAGTTAGTATTCTCGGTTTGCCTTTCGGGATCCTCGTAGCTATGACCGTTAACCGTAATAATTCCGTTAGTGTTCTCGTTAACAACCGCACCCTTCGGATTCATACAGAAAGTACGAACCTTATCACCGTATTTTTCGGTACGGTAAACAATTTTACTTTCATAAAGCTCATCGGTAAGGTGAGCAAAAACAGCCGCAGGCAATTCAACACGCACACCAATATCAACTCGATTTGAATTTGTGGGAATTTCAAGCTCGGCACAAACTTTTTCCATCCATTTGCTTCCGCTTCTGCCTACAGAAATAACACAATCAGGTGCAGAGAACTCCCCTGCCTTACATTTCACCGAATATCCTCCCTCAATAACAGAAACGCTGTCAACTGAGGTATCGAAGAAAAAGTCAACCTTTTCCTTTAAATCGGCATACAGGTTTTCAAGCACAATATAGTTTATATCGGTGCCTAAATGACGAACCGATGCATCAAGCAAATGCAAATCGTGCTGAATACAAAGAGTTTTAAAACGAGAGCCGGCGGTAGTATATAGCTTAGTTCCCTCTCCACCGTACTTTAAATTAATCTTATCAATATACCTCATAAGCTCAAGAGCTTCGCTTTTACCGATGTATTCGTAAAGGGTGCCGCCGAAATCGTTGGTAATATTATACTTACCGTCGGAAAAAGCACCTGCGCCGCCAAAGCCACTCATAATAGAACAGCTTTTACAGCCTATACAGCTTTTAATCTTTTTGCCGTCAATAGGGCAGTGACGTTTACTAAGCTCGTGACCCGCCTCAAAAACAGCCACCTTTAAATCAGGATTTTTTTGCATAAGCTCGAAAGCGGCAAATATACCGCCGGGACCCGCGCCGATAATTATAACGTCGTAATTCATATAACCTACTCCAAACATAGTTTATTGCTAAATTATTATACCACAGTTTAATTTTAGTTGCAATATCAGGCTTTAATTATATCCTTATATGCCTCAAAATAGCGTTCACCCAACTCGTGAAGAGATTGTCTGCAAAAATGAATAACATCTTTGTTGCCGATTTTTTGATTATTTGAAAGAAGTCCGTCGGTCTTGACAAATGCCGAATTCCCTAAATTATCTAAAGCCTCGTTAAGCTTTGAAATAATCGGTTCGCAAATTTTAAGATTCATATTTTTCCAATGGTGAACAAAGTCACCTGCTATAAAAGGTAAATCATAAGCGTTATAACGGGAACGAACTAAATTAACCATATTTTCAATTTGCATACGATAAACTTCGGGAATACATCCTCTTGCCGCATCGGTTTCGCCCTGATGCCAAAGAAAAGCAACCAAACGGCAGTCTTCCCCCAAAGATAACGCGTAATCTATCATTTCGAGCATTTTAAGCCCAAGCTGAGCACATTTTCCCCAGTTACCTCTTACAAAACCCGTTGAGCCTACACCTGCACGGATTATAAGAAGTTTGCGGTCTTCGTCTAACATTCCCTCTTCAACGAAGCGACTTGAAAAAGAAAGTGAAAAATCGCCAATCTTACCATTCTCGTTTTCTCGGTAGTCGGCAGGGATAATTTCGAAAGGCTTATCTTCATAAGTAATTGTAATGTACGGCTCGTGTGAAACAACGCTTTTCAATGCATTCATATGTAAAATTTTGTCATTTACTTCGTACTCTTTTTCAACAGGACCAAAACCGTAACCCTCGGCATTAGACTGTCCTGCCTGAATAATAATATCGTAATTCATAAAATCACGCCCTTCAAACAGATTATACTATATTGAAATAAATTATCAAGTATAAACTTTTTTATCACACAGCGAAAGGTTATTTGATACACGCTGACGCGTGATTACATACCAAGCCTGCGGCTTGGATAAAAAAACCTCGTTCTTTTGAACGAGGTTTTGAGAGTTTATATCGCTTATGGCGAGCATACATTCTTTGCGAAAGGTTTTTGATACACGCTGACGCGTGATGATATACAGTCCTTACGGACTGATGAGATACAACAACGGCGAGCCGTTGTTGATGATATACCATTGCTTTCGCAATGGATAAAAAAGACAAGTCATTCGACTTGTCTTTTTTGGTGACCCATCGGGGAATCGAACCCCGGACACCATGATTAAAAGTCATGTGCTCTGCCGGCTGAGCTAATGGATCATAAGTATACTGATTTCTTTGCGACTTTGTTATTATAACAAAGGTATTCCCTTTTGTCAAGCACTTTATTCATATTTTTCGCGGGGTGTTTCCACCCCGCGAATATTCGTTATCTTACTACGATATTTACAAGCTTTTTGGGAACGTAAAGCTCTTTAACTATAGTTTTACCTTCAAGGAAGGTCTTAACCGACTCCTGCTCCTTTGCAAGAGCAATAGCATCCTCGGCGGTAATATCGGCGGAAATATTCATTCTGCCCTTTAGCTTACCGTTAATCTGCACAACGATTTCTACAGTTGCTTCTACGCACTTAGCCTCATCATATTCGGGCCATTTAGCCGATTAAGTCTGCCTTCAAAGCCCATTTCCTCCCAAATTTCTTCGGTAATGTGGGGAGCAAACGGATTAAGGAGAATAAGCAGGGTTTTGTATTCAGCCTTGCCGATAGTATTACCGACAGTATTAATGAACGCCATCATAGAGGCTATAGCCGTATTCATCTTTAAGCTTTCAATATCGTCGGTAACCTTGCGAATCATCTTATGAACTTCGCTTTCAACCTCTGCTCTGTAGGAATCGGCCTCAACAACATTATCCTTCAATGCCCATACTCTGTCAAGGAAACGCTTACAGCCCTTAATGGAAGAGGTGCTCCAAGGAGCGGCCTTTTCAAAGTCACCGATAAACATTTCATAAAGACGCATAGTATCGGCGCCGAATTCGTTGATAATATCATCGGGGTTAATAACGTTGCCTCTCGACTTAGACATCTTTTCGCCGTTTTCACCCAAAATCATACCGTGGCTGGTACGCTTAGCGTAAGGCTCGGGATTGGGAACAACACCGATATCATAAAGGAACTTATGCCAAAAACGGCTGTAAAGCAAGTGAAGTGTTGTATGCTCCATACCGCCGTTGTACCAGTCAACGGGACCCCAATATTCAAGTGCTTCCTTAGAAGCAAGCTCCTTATCGTTTTTCGGGTCACAGTAGCGCAGGAAGTACCAAGAAGAGCCGGCCCACTGTGGCATAGTGTCGGTTTCACGCTTAGCCTTGCCACCGCACTTGGGACAGGTTGTATTAATCCATTCGTGAATATTGGCAAGGGGAGATTCGCCCGTTTCGGTAGGCTCATAGGATTCAACCTCGGGAAGCAGTAAGGGCAATTGGCTTTCGGGCAGCGGTACCCATCCACAGCAGTCGCAATATACCATAGGAATCGGCTCGCCCCAATAACGCTGACGGGAGAATACCCAGTCACGAAGCTTATAGTTTGTTTTCTTTTCGCCTATTCCCCTTTCGGTAAGCCAGTTTTGAATAGCAACCTTTGCATCCTCAACGCTCATACCGTCAAGGAAGCCCGAGTTAACCATAATACCCGTAGCGCAATCGGTAAAGGCTTCCTCCTCTACGTTACCGCCCTTAACAACCTCAATAATGGGAAGGTTGAACTTTTTGGCAAATTCCCAGTCACGGGTATCGTGAGCAGGTACTGCCATAATAGCACCGGTACCGTAGGAAATAAGTACGTAATCCGAAATGAAAATAGGAATTTCGGTATTGTTAACGGGGTTAATTGCTCTAACGCCCTGAAGTCTTACACCGGTTTTATCCTTCTGGAGCTCGGTACGTTCAAAATCGGACTTCTTGGCAGCTTCTGCTCTGTAAGCATTAACCTCGTCCATATTCTCAATGCTGTCAGCCCACTTATCAATAAGGGGATGCTCGGGAGAAAGCACCATATAGGTAGCGCCGAAAAGAGTATCGGCACGGGTAGTATAAATTTCCAAAACGTCGCCCGTTGTAGCGGTAAACTTAACCTGAGTACCGTAGGAACGGCCAATCCAGTTTTCCTGCTGAATTTTAACGCGCTCGATAAAATCAACGGTAGAAAGGTCATCGACAAGCTTACCTGCATACTCGGTTATTTTAAGCATCCACTGACTTTTTTCCTTGTGAACAACCTGACTGCCGCAACGCTCACAAACGCCGTTTACAACCTCCTCGTTAGCAAGCACGCATTTACAAGAGGTACACCAGTTAACCGCCATTTGCTTCTTATAAGCAAGACCCTTTTCGAAAAGCTTTAAGAAAATCCACTGAGTCCACTTATAATAAGCGGGGTCGGTAGTGTTGATTTCTCTGTTCCAGTCAAAAGAAAAGCCTAAAGACTTTAACTGACGTTTAAAGTTTTCAACGTTGTTCTTGGTAACGATTTCGGGGTGAATATGATTTTTAATAGCAAAGTTTTCGGTAGGAAGACCGAACGCATCCCAACCCATAGGATACAGCACGTTAAAGCCCTGAAGACGTTTTTTACGCGCAACAATATCAATAGCGGTATAGGAACGCGGATGTCCTACGTGAAGTCCCTGACCCGAAGGATAAGGGAATTCTACAAGACCGTAGAACTTAGGTAAGGTGTAGTCGTCCTTTGCGGCAAAGGGCTGTTCCTTATCCCATATATCCTGCCATTTCTTTTCAATTTCACTAAAATTATATTTCTCCTGTTTCATAGTCCTCAACCTCTCTTATGCCAGGAATTTTTCTATATCAATTTGTTCACCGTCTGCCCAGGTTTGGTCTAACCCGTAAAATTCGCGGGTTTCTCTGTGGAAAACGTGAACTATAACACTGCCGTAGTCAAGAAGTATCCAATTAGAGCTTCTGCCTTCAACGTGATGAACCGGCTTGTTTTTAAGGTCAAGCTGATATTCAACCTCTTCAGCCAATGCCCTAACCTGAGTACTTGACGTAGCGGTGGCAATTACAAAATAATCGGCAATAACGGTTAAATCATCAACCTTTATCGCTTTAATATCGTGACCCTTTTTAGAGTCAAGCGCCTTAACGGCGGTTTCTACAATTTCCAAAACTTCCATTTTTTACTTCCTAACTGACAATAATTCATTATATGCGCTAAGCGTGTCGGGATGAATCGGCAGAGTTTTACCGCCAAGAGACACTATGGTATGCCTTAGAGAGTATATAAGCCCTTCATCAAGGCTTTTTTCAACAATGCTTCTCAGCACGTCGACGTCGGGATAGCATCGGTCCCGCGACGTAAAATCGGCAATATATATTACCTTTTCAAGAAGGCTCATACCTGCCCTTCCCGTCGTATGATACCTTACGGCGTTTACAATTTCGCTATCATTTATATTTAGTTCACTCTGAATATAAGCGGCGCCGCTTATGGCGTGCCATACCCTTGGCGATGCTTTTTCCACGTCGGTAAGCATTATAGCAGAAGAAGATAAAAATTGCAACTGCTCATCATCACTTAAATTTTTTTGCACGTCGTGAAGTAATCCCGCAACGTAGGCCTTTTCGGTATCTGCGCCAAATTTTTCGGCAAGCTCATAAGCCTTATCGGCAACAGCCATACTATGCTCAAAGCGGTAATCGTCAAGGCGATTTTTTATCAGCGCAATATACTCATCATATTTTTTACTCAGCTTCATACAAACCGTTTTCCTTTATATATGCGTAAACTTTATTCGGAATAAATTTGCCGTTTTCAATATTTGAACGAATAATGGTAGAAGAAACGTCGGCGGTTACTAAGCAGGTGTATTCTATTTTTGCACCATCCTTAATAAGTGCATCAAGATAATTCCGAAGCTCTGCCTTATCGGTTCCGGGTCGGTCAACCACCAAAAAGGTGCAAAGCTTTTTTAGTTCGCCGTAGCGGTGCCAGGTATCAAGGGTAATAGCCATATCTCCGCCGCAAACGATATAAATATCGTCGTTTTTGTACGCTTTTTTCAAGGCCTCTACCGTATAAAATGTGTAGCTTTTGCCCTGCCTTTTAATTTCAAAATCACTTACGCTAACCTTTTTAATCCCTTCGGTTGCCAAACGGCACATATTAAGGCGGTGCTCATCCCCTGCCAAATAGCCCACCGCCTTATGGGGCGGAATATGGGTAGGAATAACCAAAACCTTATCAATAAAACCGAGAGCACTTAAATGCTCTATCATTTTAACGTGCTCGGTGTGTATTGGATTAAAGGTGCCGCCGAATACAGCAATATTGCTCATATCACTTTACCAGCTTTATGGGAGTTATATCCTTGTTATCGCTGTGCTTATAAAGGATAATTTTAGAGCCTATAATATGCACTACGTCCGATTCGGTTTGCTCCGCAACCTGATTTGCTATGGTGCGAATATCATCGGGAGCGGTAGAATGCACCTTAATTTTAATAAGCTCTCTTACGTAAAGCGCTTCGCTTACGGTTTTTATAAGTGCGGGAGAAATTCCGCCCTTACCAATTTGAATAATAGTTTCGTAATCGTTAGCCATTCCGCGAAGGAAGGCACGCTGTCTGCTGTTTAACATAAATTCACCCTTTTAAGTATTCCTCGCTTAATTTTGTTCTTAATAGCTTAAGAGCCGCACCTCTGTGGCTTATGCTGTCCTTTTCCTCATCAGATATTTCACCGAAGCAGCCAAGCTCGCTTATAAATAACGGGTCGTAGCCGAAGCCCTTGGTTCCGCTAAGCTCAAGGGCAATTTTGCCTTCGCATTCTCCTCTTACGGTAAATTCTCTTCCGTCGGGAAAAACGCAGGCAACTGCACTTACAAACCTTGCGGTACGCTTTTCCATCGGCACGCCGCTCATAACTCTTAAAAGCTTTTGATTATTTTTTGCGCTGTCGCTGGGCTCTCCTGCAAAGCGAGCAGTATAAATTCCCGGTGCGCCACCAAGGGCGTCAACACAAAGTCCCGAATCATCAGCAACACTCGGAAGCCCCGTTGCAATACAGGCCGCCCTTGCTTTAATAAGCGCGTTTTCCTCAAAGGAGGTACCGTCCTCAACAACGTCGTCAAGAGGCTCCTTTAAATCTTTTTCACTTATTACGTCAATGCCTAAAGGCATAAGAATACGAAGCAATTCCTTTTTCTTACCCTCGTTTTTGGTAGCAACAAAAAAGGTCATTTTTATTCCTCCGTATCAATGATTCCCGATGCAAATTCCGTTGCATCAAAGGGCTGTAAATCGTCGATTCCCTCACCTACACCAACGAATTTAACGGGAATATTAAGCTCGTTTTTAATGGCAAGCACAACACCGCCGCGTGCAGTACCGTCAAGCTTTGTAAGCACAATACCGCTGATATCGGCAACGTTTTTAAATTCCCTTGCCTGATTAACTGCGTTTTGTCCCGTAGTAGCATCAAGCACCAAAAGCGTTTCCTTGTCGGAGGAAGGAAGCTCCCTTTCAATTATTCTGTGAATTTTTGCAAGCTCATCCATAAGGTTTTTCTTATTATGAAGCCTGCCTGCGGTATCACAAATAATGACGTCGGCACCCTTAGCCTTGGCAGAAGCGATGGTGTCGAAAACAACCGACGCAGGGTCGGTACCCTCAACGCCCTTAACCATAGGCACGCCTGCACGCTCAGCCCAAACGCCCAACTGGTCAATAGCTGCGGCGCGGAAGGTATCGGCAGCGCCTAACATTACGCTTTTGCCTTCTGCCTTAAGACGTGCGGCAAGCTTGCCTATAGTGGTGGTTTTACCAACACCGTTAACACCTATAACCAAAATAACCGAAGGAGTAGTGGAAAGCCTTAAGGAGCAATCTCCTTCTATCATTTCGCTTACAATTTCACGAAGAAGCATTTTAATTTCATTTGGGTCCTTAATGCCGTCCTTTTTAACCTTGGCTCTTAATTCACCGCAAATTTCCTCTGCGGTAACACAGCCGATATCGGAAAGCACCAATATTTCCTCTAATTCCTCAAAAAGCTCTTCATCAATTTTTGTAAAGCTGTTTATTACAGAATTTATATTCTGTGCAAGAGCATTCCTCGTTTTTTGAAGTCCGCTCTTTATTTTACTGAATAAACCCATTATTTATCATCCGTTTCAAGCAGTAATTTCTTTTCAAGCTCACTTACGTTAAGCTCAAGAAGCTTTGTAATACCCTTTTCCTGCATGGTAACGCCGTAAAGCATATCGGCCGCCTCCATAGTACCGCGACGGTGGGTTACACAAATAAACTGTGTAGAAAAATCGGGGCGCTTCATATAATCGGCAACCCTTTCTACGTTTATATCGTCAAGGGCGGTATCAACCTCATCAAGGAAGCAGAAGGGCGGCGCGTTAACACGCATAATAGCAAAATAAATTGCAAGGGCGATAAGCGCCTTTTCACCACCCGAAAGACCGTCGAGGCTGGGAACGTTTTTACCTGGGAGCTTAACATTAATATCAATACCGCTTTCAAGCACGTTGTCGGGGTCGCTTAAGGAAAGCGAAGCAACACCGCCGCCGAAAAGTTCGGTAAAGGTAACCGAGAAGTTTTGGCTTATTTTTTCAAAGCCTGCGGTAAATAATTCCTTCATTTGGGCTGTAAGCTGTCCAATAAGCTTATAAAGCTCGCTTCTTGATTTTTCAACGTCGTCTATTTGAGCCGACATAAAGGTATATCTTTCATAAACCTCTTTATATTCCTCAATAGCCGATACGTTTACGTTACCGAGACTGCGTATTTGAGCCTTAACCTCGTTAAGCCTTTTCTTGGCTTCGACGGGGTTTTCAACCGTAATGCCCATATTTTCGGCATCGGTACGGGTTAGCTGATACTCATCGTAAAGCTGTCGGATAACGTCGTCGTATTCCTTAAGCATTACCTCTTTACGCTCGGTAAGACGGGCAAGCTCGCCACCCACCTTTTCTCTTTCAAGGGTGCGTTCCTTTTCGCTTTGTCTAAGCTCGGTACCCTGTTTTTCAATACGCTCGCGTTCAGCGGTAAGACGAACAATTTCGGCTTCGTTTTCGCCTATGCTCCGTCTTAAGGCCTCAACCTTTTCCTGCACCTCGTTAAGCTTTGAATCAAGCTCGGTTTTGAGAAGGTCAATACCGCTAAGCTCACCCGTAATAGCCTCCATACGCTTTTGACGGTTACCGATATTTTCCTTTAAATCACCTGCCGCGGCAATAAGCGTTTCGGCATCCTTACGTTTTTCAAGAATAGTCATTCTTATTTCGGTCATATCGTTGCCGATTTGCTTGCGCTTTTCCGAAATATTGTCTCTTCCGCCTGTAGCCTTGTCAATTTCAGCCTGAATAGCATCCTTTTCGCCGTCGAGTATTGCAATTTGAGCGGCGGCTTCACTTGAGGCTTTCTTTAAAGCCGCAACCTTTTCGGCAGAAGAGGTTTTTTCGTTTTTCAGCTCCTCCAAAGTACGGAGTACTGCGTTACGCATATCCTCAATACGCTTAAGCTCACCCAAAATTCTTATTTTATCCTCGTTAGCTGTGGCAAGAGTAGCCTTAGCCGCAGTAATATCGGCCTCAGCCTTTGCAACCTCACCGTTAAGCAGAGCAAGGTTTTCTTCGCTGAATTTAAGCTTTTGTGCCAATTTTTCGGTTTCGCCCTCTAAACGGCGAATATCACTTGCACGGCTCAAAATACCTGCATTTCTTATAAGGGAGCCGCCCGTAAGGGAGCCGCCCGAGTTAACCACCTGACCGTCGAGAGAAACGGTCTTAAAGCGGTAGCCAAACTTTTTTGAAATAGCAACGGCGCTGTCAAGGTCCTCACATACAACGGTATTGCCAAGAAGATACTTGACAATTTCCTTATACTGCTCGTCGCATTTAATAAGGTCGGGAGCAAGTCCTATATAGCCGTACATATCCTCATAGCCGCTTTCCTTAAACTCTCTTGAGCGAATAGAGGAAATAGGCAGGAAGGTGGCACGACCGCCACCTGTAGATTTAAGCATTTCAATAGCGCGCTTGGCATCGTTTTCGCTGTCGCAAACTATTTGCTGAATGGTTGCGCCGAGAGCTGTTTCAATAGCAACCGAATACTGCTTATCAACGGTAATAATTTTTGAAACAGGGCCGTGGATACCGCGAATGGTACCGGTTTCAGCGGCGCTCATTACAGCCTTAACCGAATTCTGGAAGCCTTCAAGATTCTTTTCAAGCTCTGAAAGAATTTGCACTCTTCTCAGCTTAGCCTCGCGGTCAAGACGAATCTTTTCACATTCTTCTTTAGCTATTTCAGCCTTTTCCTTACGGGAATTATACTTTAATTCATAACCGCCCAGTGAATTAGTGCATTCGATTACGGTTTCTTCAACTTTTTCAAGGTATTCCTTGTTTTCATCAAATTCCTTATTTAAAGCGGAAATTTCGTTTTCCTTTTCAAGTATGGTTTCATCTAAGCTTCCCGCACGACTTAAAAGCTCGTTTACGGTGCTGTCGGCGGTCATCATAGTAACCCTTAAATCGGAATTCTTTATGGAAACAGCGTTAAGACTTCTTACAAGCTCTTCTATATTTTTAGAAATACTTTCGCTTTCGCTCAGCATTTCACCAAGACTTTTTTCAAGAGAGCTAAGCTGCTCGTTAAGTGCGGCAATTTCGTTTTCCTTTTCCTTGGCGGCATTGATTTTTGCTTCAATTTCCGCTTCGGCGGTTTCATCGTTTTTCTTTAAATGCTCACGCTCGGCAATAAGACGCTCAATGGCTAAGTTGTTATGTTCCTTATCTCTGTCAATTACCGACATTTCGCCGCCTAAGGTGGCAATTTCCTCGTTAGAAGCGGCAATTTTATTGCGACATTCCTCAATAGCAACCGAAAGAAGCGCAAAATCACGGGAATTCTTCTCGCTTTCACTGTCGAAGCTTTGCAGTTTTTCATCAATTTCCTTATACTGCATTGTTGCAATGGCAATCTTATTCTCCTGCTCGCGAAGCGCTTGCTTGGAATTAGCGAGAGTATAAAGCCAAAGACCGATTTCAAGAGTCTTTTTGTCTTCGGCAAGGGCTAAAAACCTTTCAGCCTTTTTGCTTTGCTGTTCAAGAGGCCCCACTCTGCCTTCAAGCTCGGACATAATATCCTTAAGGCGCAAAAGATTCTCTTCTGCGGCGGCAAGCTTTCTTTCAGCCTCAATTTTGCGGTAGCGGTATTTTGAAATACCCGATGCTTCCTCAAAAATATCACGGCGCTCGTTAGATTTAGAGCTTATAATAGTATCAATTTTACCCTGACCTATCATAGAATAGCCGTCTCTTCCAAGACCGGTATCCATAAATAGCTCGTTAACGTCCTTAAGACGTACCGAAACGTTATTAATAAGGTATTCGCTTTCGTGAGAACGGTAATAACGGCGTGTTATGGAAACGCTGTCGTTATCAAAATTCAAGGTTCTGTCGGTGTTATCAATATTAAGGGTAACCTCGCAAAAGCCGTGAGGACGGCGCGATGCCGTACCCGAGAAAATAACGTCCTCCATAGATTGACCGCGCAAGCTTTTGGTAGACTGTTCACCGAGCACCCATCTTACGGCGTCGGAAATATTACTTTTACCGCTTCCGTTAGGGCCTACTACTGCCGTAATTCCTTTACCAAACTTCAGCACAGTTTTATCCGCAAAGGATTTAAAGCCCTGAATCTGTATAGAACGCAACAGCATACTTTATCTCACTTCCTTTAAATTTTATGCTTCTTTTATTATAAAATCCCCTGCCGAAATCGATGAATCGCCTATAATTCGGCAGTTATAGCCTGCTTCACTTAAAGCACGCAAATTACATTTTTTCTGTCCTACCGCAACCGATATTTCTCGGTCGCAAACAAATATGTTATAGCTTCCCTTTTTAAAAATCTTTAGCCCTTCAAAAGCTTTTTCCAAAAATATTTTTGAAGAACAAAGCTCGCTGAAGGCGGGATGCCAAGGGCCTGCTACGTAGTCCTCCTGTTTTATTTGATGAAGGCCCATTCGTATTACCCTTATTCCCTGCTCCTTAAACAGCTTATAGTATTCGGTGCAGTCGTTAACCGCGTCGCTAAGCGTTTGGGGAGCATATTCACCTTTTTCCACAAGGCGAGCAAGCGCAGTATTCCTTAAAACCACGGTAGGATAAATTCTAACGGTGTCGGGTTTTATTTTTATAAACTCGTTCACCGTGTAAAGGTCTTTTTCGGAATCGGACTTATAAAGTCCCGTCATCATTTGAAGACCTAAAGAAAAACCGTATTCTTTAATAAGTGCCGATGCCTTTACTACGTCGCTTGCGGTGTGTCCTCTGCCGTTGGCACTAAGAACAGAATCATCCATACTTTGCGCACCCAGCTCGATAGCGGTAACGCCGTATTCCTTTAAAATGCTCAGCACCTCGGCATCAATAGCGTCGGGGCGAGTGGAAATCCTTATACCGGATACGGTTTTATCCAAAACAAAGGGATAAGCGCTTTTGAGTAAATTTATCATATAATCCCTGTTAATGGCGGTAAAGCTGCCGCCAAAAAAGGCGATTTCGGTATTTTCTTTGCTGTAACGCTTACTTCTTACAGCAGTATTAACAGCGGCTTTTATATCCTCTCGGTCAGGCAAACCCGTTTGTCCCGTAATTGAGCGCTGGTCACAAAAGCTGCAACGGTGATTACAACCCAAATGGGGAATAAAAAACGAAATATTAGCGTGACTAACCATTATTTTTCAATACCCATAAGCCTTAAGGCATCCCTTGCAGCCATTTGCTCGGCACGTTTTTTGGTTTTACCCGTACCCGTACCGATAACACCCGAGTTTAAAAGCACGTCAACCGTAAAGGATTTATTGTGGTCGGGACCGCACTCTGCCGAAAGCACGTAAGTAAGCCGCTCCTCGGGGTTACGCTGAATAACCTCCTGAAGGGTGGTTTTATAATCGTGGAAAACCTCGTCCTCGGTATGGTTTAGCTCGTCCTTAATAAAGCGGAGAACGTGCTCACGAGCAACCTCCATACCGCCGTCAAGGTACATAGCGGCAAGCACCGCTTCAAAGGCGTCGGCAAGAATGGAATTCCGTTCCCTGCCGCCGCATTGCTCTTCACCCTTACCTAAAAGCAGAAAATCACCGATCTGAAGCTCTTTTGCAAAGCGGCAAAGAGACTTTTCGCAAACCAAGGAAGCTCTGAGCTTCGTTAATTCACCCTCGGGCTTATCCTTTAAGGTTTTGTATAAATAGTCGGCAACAATTACCGATAGAACCGCATCACCCAAAAACTCAAGCCTTTCGTTGGAGCCTAAGGGAGAATGGGTTTCGTTAGCATAAGAAGAATGACTAAGCGCGTTACGTAAAAGCTCGTTATTTTTAAAGCTGTAACGCAAATTCTCTTCAAGTTTTTTCATTTTAAGCCTCTTCGGCAATGGCTTCAAGTCCTTCGCTTATAGACTCAATAACCCTGCCATCATAAAAATATTTGGCCTGTCTTACAGCATTTTTAATGGCCTTTGCATCTGAATTACCGTGCGCCTTAATAACCGGTTTTTTAACACCCAGCAGTAAAGCGCCGCCAACCTCGGAGCTGTCCATTTTGCTTTTAATACCGTACAGGTCTTTTTTTAGTATGCCCGCGGCAAGCGTAGTAATAATATTCTTATAAAATACGCCTTTAAGCATTTTAAATAAAGTAGAAGCGGTACCTTCAATAAGCTTTAATGCTACGTTACCCGTAAAGCCGTCGGTAATAACGGCATCGCAAATACCCTTAGGCATTTCACGGGACTCAACGTTACCCACAAAATTAATGGGAGCCTTTTGAAGTAATGCGTAAGCCTCCTTTTGAAGCTCGCCGCCCTTAGTATCCTCGGTGCCTATGTTAAGAAGACCGATTTTCGGGTTTTCTCTACCCTCAACATTCTTAAGGTAAGCGCTTGCCATAATACCGAACTGCTGAAGCATTTCGGGACGGCATTCTGCATTTGCGCCCATATCCATAAGCATATAGGAAGAATCGGGCGAAGGAATCATAGAAGCAAGCGCAGGGCGCTTAACCCCCTTAATACGCTTAACAATAAGTGTACCGCCCACAACTACGGCACCTGTGCTTCCTGCCGAAACAAAGGCATCAGCCTCGCCCTCGCTGAGCAGAGAAAAAGCAACCGCCATAGAAGAGTTTTTATGAGCCTTCAAAAGCGAGGTGGGCTCGTCGTGCATAGAAATCACGTCCTCGGTATGTACAATACGAAGGTCGTCAAAATGAATATTATTTTCCGAAATATAATTCTTGATAAGCTTTTCGTCACCTGTAAGAATGATTCCTACACCGAGCTCCTTTTGAGCAAGAGCGGCACCCTCTATGGGAGCGGCAGGAGCGTTATCTCCGCCAAAAGCATCAATTACTATTTTCATATCAATTCCCCCTGCTATACATATCAAACCATTTAATTGAACGGTCGGACAATGCAGCATATCTTTCTCTTTTATCCCTAATGTGTTCGCCCAGCGGCGGCAATATACCGAAATTAGCACCCATAGGCTGTAGGTTTTCTACAGTCGGGTCGGTTATATAATTAAGAAGCGCGCCTATCATGGTAAAATCAGGCAAAATAAGGGGCTCCTTATTTTGGAGCAGGGCAAGAGCGTTAATTCCTGCAACTATACCCGAAGCCGCAGACTCCATATAGCCCTCCACTCCCGTCAGCTGTCCCGCAAAAAAGATTTTCCCGTTGTTTTTAAGGGATAGGTTTTTGTTTAACAGCCTTGTGGAATTTATAAAGGTGTTCCTGTGCATTACTCCATAGCGAACTATTTCACAGTTTTCAAGTCCCGGAATAAGTGAAAACACACGCTTTTGCTCGTTAAACTTTAAATTAGTTTGAAAGCCAACCATATTAAAAAGCGTAGCCTCAGCATTTTCTCTTCTTAGTTGTACAACCGCCCACGGACGATGACCCGTTCTCGGGTCCTTTAGACCGACAGGCTTTAAGGGGCCGAATCTTATGGAATCCTCTCCCCTTTTGGCAAGCACCTCAACGGGCATACAGCCCTCGTAAACCGTAAAGGGCTTATCAAAATCGTGAAGCGGAGCAGTTTCGGCATTAATAAGCTCCTTATAAAAAAGCTCATACTCCTCTTTATTCATAGGACAATTAATGTAATCGTCGTCGCCATTACCGTAACGCGAAGCAAAAAAGGCCTTGGAAAAATCTATACTTTCCTTAGTCACAATAGGCGCCGCGGCATCAAAAAAGCTTAAATGCTCCTCACCGCAATATTGCCTAATGCTCTCAGCCAGCCTTTCATCGGTAAGAGGGCCCGTTGCAATTACCGTAACACCGTCGTCCGGAATTTCGTCAACCCTTGCGTTAACTACGGTAATATTGGGGTGCTTTGTAATTTTTTCGGTAATATAACCCGAAAAAAGATTACGGTCAACCGCTAAAGCTCCGCCTGCGGCTACCGACGAGTGAGCGGCGGCCTCAAGGCATATTGAGCCGAGAAGGCGCATTTCCTCCTTTAGTAAGCCTGCCGCAGAATCAATACGGGAGGCCTTAAGGGAATTAGAGCAAACCAGCTCGGCAAACAAATTACTGCTATGGGCGGGGGTTTTGTTTTCAGGCTTCATTTCATAAAGCGTTACCCTACAGCCGTTATTTGCAAGCTGCCAAGCGGCTTCGCACCCTGCAAGACCGGCACCTATAACCTTAACGTTATTATCCATAATTACTTTTTACTCTTTTGTCTCGTAGAGCAGGAAGCATTCATACAGAACTTTCTGCCCCTTAAGCCTAATATAATAAAGGAGCCGCATTCCTTGCAGGTTTCACCCGAAGGAAGACCGGGAGCCGCAAAATCACAGGTGGGGAACTTAGTACAGCCGTAGAACTTTTTGCCCGTCTTTTTAGAAACGCGGCGAACAAGCTCAGCACCGCACTTAGGACAGGGCTGTGTAATCTTTTCGGCAGGCATAGGCTTGGTGGTTTTGCACTCGGGATAACCCGGACAAGCAAGGAATTTACCAAAGCGACCGGTTTTTATAACCATTTTTCTGCCGCAATTTTCACAAACCTCGTCGGTTTCGGTTTCGGGCACCTTCACCTTTACACCGTTCATTGAATCCTCAGCTTTTTTAATGCTTACCGCAAAGTCCTTATAGAAGCGGTCAACGGTTTCAACCCAACCAATTTCACCCTCGCCTATTTTATCAAGGCTTTGCTCCATACCTGCAGTAAACTTAACGTCTACGATTTTCTTAAAGTACTCTGCAATAAGGTCGGTAACAACCATACCAAGCTGTGTGGGTTTAAAGTACTTCTTTTCCTTTTCAATATAATCCCTTTGAACAATATTGGATATAATCGGAGCATAGGTAGAAGGACGTCCGATTCCGTTTTCCTCAAGCGCCTTTGTAAGGGTTGCCTCGTTATAACGGGCGGGGGGCTGAGTAAAGTGCTGATTAGGAGTAACGGACTTGCACTTAAGCACGTCGCCCTCGCTAAGCTCGGGCAAGGACACCTCGCCCTCGTCGTCATTTTCCTTAATATCGTCGTAAAGCGCGGTAAAGCCGTCGAATTTAACGGTGTAGCCGCTTGCTTTAAACATATAATCTCCTGCAATAATATCCACCGAAACGGTATCCTGCAGGCAATTTTCCATTTGCGAAGCAATAAATCGCTCCCAAATAAGCTTATAAAGCTTATACTGCTCAGCGGTGAGAGCGTTTTTAAGCGCCTCGGGATCCTTATCAATCAAGGTAGGTCTGATTGCCTCGTGAGCATCCTGAGCATCATTTTTACTCTTATAAATACGCGGCTTTTTGGGAAGGTATTTTTCGCCGTAGGCAGAACGGATATATTTTTCCGCGCTTATTCTGGCTTCATTTGCCACACGCAAGGAATCGGTTCTCATATAGGTAATAAGACCGGTCATACCAACACCCGGCACGTCAACGCCTTCATAAAGCTGCTGTGCAATACGCATGGTACGAAGACCTGTAAAGTTTAATCTTCTTGCAGCCTCCTGCTGAAGGGTTGAGGTAATAAAGGGAGGCAGAGGTTGCTTTTTCCTAACACCCTTTTTAATGGCATTAACGGTAAAGGGCTTGCCGTCAACCGCATTTACAATATCGGTTGCCTGATTTTCGTTGGAAACAGCCATTTTTTCGCCCTGAGCATTACCGTAGAACTTTGCAAGAATATTTCTCTGCTTAAAGAGCTTTGCATCAATGGTCCAATATTCCTCACTAACAAAGCTTTCAATTTCTCTTTCTCTGTCAACAACAAGCTTTAAGGCCACCGACTGCACACGGCCTGCTGACAAACCGCGCCTTACCTTCTTCCAAAGGAAGGGGCTTAATTTGTAGCCAACGATTCGGTCAAGCACTCGTCTTGCCTGCTGTGCATCTACAAGGCTCATATCAATTTTCTTCGGATTTTTCATACCTGCTTCAACACCCGATTTGGTGATTTCGTTGAAGCATACGCGAAGAGGACTGTTCATATCAAGCGCCAAAAGCTGAGCAAGATGCCAAGAAATAGCTTCACCCTCGCGGTCAGGGTCGGTTGCCAAATACACTATATCACTGTTGGCGGCCGCAGTTCTAAGCTGTTTGATAAGCTCCTTTTTGTCGCTCATTTCAATATATTTAGGTTCATAGCCGTTTTCAATATCAACGCCAATTTTTGACTTTGGAAGGTCGCGTACGTGACCCTTTGACGCCATTACGGTATAGTCACTGCCCAGATACTTTTGAATACTTTTAAGCTTACCGGGTGACTCTATAATAACCAGTTTAGACATACGAATACTCCTTATAATATTACTTTAGAGAATATCTGCCGCCGGGCAAGGACTTTATAAAGCCGAACAGCTCCAGCTCACCGAGAGCAGATATAATTGCTTTAGAATCAAATGCAGGACTCAGCAAATCATCACAGGTAAAAATTTGCTTATCTAATTGATTATATAACATTTTTGCGTTTTTGGAAAGGTTTTCGGGCAATATTTTTTTAATAATTTCGTTATTTTCCTTTTTAACCCAATTAACGTCGGTTGCTTCCTTAAGCTTATAAGGCGGTTTTTTCTCCTTTTTCAAAGACTTTTCGGTGTTTTCAACGTAAAGCCTATAGCTTGGAAGCGGCTTTGCCATTGCCCTATCGATACTTATTTTATCGCCAAGCCTATAGGTATATTCCGAAAAAATATCCTCAAGCTGTAAAACGGGCTTCGCTCCGTCCCTTAAAAGCTCGTTAGAGCCCTCGTAATTTTCGAGGCCGGGTTGACCGGGTATAACAAAAACGTCCTTGCCCTGCTCGGTTGCATTGGCGGCGGTAATAAGCGAACCGCTGCCGAAAGGCGCTTCAACCACCACGGTTCCTACAGTTAATGCCGACATCAAACGGTTTCTAACGTGAAATGCCTGCTTAGTTACGGGTGTGTTGGGAGGAAATTCGGTTATGAGACAACCGCCCGACCTTACAATATCCTCTCTCAGCTTTTCGTTTTTATTTAAATAGCTGACGCCGAAGCCGTGAGCAAGCAACGCAACGGTTTTACCGCCCGTAAGCATAGCGCCCAAATGAGCCGCCGTATCACTTCCGATTGCTCCTCCGCTAACTATTATAAAGCCGCCCATACTCAGCCTGCCCGATAAGGAATAGGCGCATTTATATCCGTATTCACTAACCGCTCTCGTACCCACAATACAAATTGCAGGGGTTTCATTAAAATTTGGGAAATCTCCCTTAACGTATAACGCATAGGGTGGAATAGCTATGTTTTTAAGACAATTGGGATAACAGGGACTGTTTGGAGTAATAACCCTTATTCCCTCCCGTTCGCACAGCTTTAAAACCTCTTCTGCTTTGCTTAAGGGTGTAGCAATCATCCGTTCAATTTCGCGCTTAGAAAATATCTTTGCATCAATTCTTTTTATACTTGATGCCTCATAAAGTGCCTTTGCGGTAGAAAATTTGGAAATAATACGGTGATATCGGTTGTTACCTGCGCCAAGAGCGCACTGAAGCCATACCCAATAAATCATTTAACCATCTCCCACATAACGATAGAAGCGGCCGCGGCGGCATTTAAGGATTCCGCCCTGCCCTTCATTGGAATGGTAATGCTTTTGGTGCATACCTCTATGGTTTCCTTTGTAATACCGTTTGCCTCGTTACCTATAACACAAATACAGCCGCCGTTGAACGAAACGCTGCTAAGGGCTTCGGCATTGCCGTGAGCAACGCAGGCGAAGGTATTAACACCGCAGTTTTTAATAAATTCGGTCATATTTTCGGTAATAATAACCGGCAAGCGCAAAAGAGTACCCATAGAAGCGCGCAAGGATTTAGGACTGAAGGGGTCGCAGGAATCGGCCGACATAACAATACCGTCAATACCAAGAGCTTCGGCGGTACGGGCTATAGCACCAAGGTTAGATGGGTCCTGCAAATTTTCAAGGGCAATATACTTTTTATCCCTTAAAATTTTGGTCTCTGCCTTAGGCAACTCGGCAACTGCGAATATCCCTTGAGTGGTTACGGTATCGGAAATACTTTTAGCCACAAAATCGCTTATAACAGCGCAAAACTTTGCGTTTTGAGCAAATTTTTTAATATCGGAGGGGTGCTTTTCATAAGCGGAAGCGGTAAAGTACAGCTCCGAAAGAACAATACCGTTATCGCTTGCATCGTCGATAGTACGCAGGCCTTCAAGCACAAAGCACGCCTCTTCATTTCTGAATCGCGACGATTTTTGAAGCTTAAAAAGCCTTTTAATACGGGCATTATCCTTAGCTTTGATTTCGGTAAATTGCACTGAAATTTCTCCCCTCGTAATATTAAAAAATTCGCCCAAGTAAGTCCTTGGGCGATTTAATTATTTTGCTAAAGCTTTTTTAGCCTGCTCGGCGATTGCGGCAAAACCCTCGGGGTCGTTTACAGCAATTTCAGCCAGCATTTTACGGTTAATCTGTACACCTGCAACCTTAAGACCGTTCATTAAGGTGGAATAATTCATACCGCTCATTTTTGCAGCGGCAGAAATTCTGGTAATCCAAAGGCGACGGAAATCGCGCTTCTTAAGACGACGGCCGATGTAAGCATAGTTACCGGACTTCATAACAGCTTCTTTTGCTGTTTTAAAGAGCTTAGACTTAGCTCCGAAATAACCCTTAGAAAGCTTTAAAATCTTTTTTCTTCTTTTGCGTGTTGCTAACGCACCTTTAATACGTGCCATTTTCAGAAACCTCCAATCAATATACCCTTATTTATAAGGAATCATTTTCTTAACTGCTGCAACGTTGGTTACGTCAGCTACAACTGTCTTGCGAAGATTTCTCTTACGCTTAGAAGTCTTCTTGTTAAGGATGTGTGACTTGAATGCGTGGGCGCGTTTTACCTGACCGGTTTTGGTAAGTTTAAAACGTTTCTTAGCGCCGCTGTGTGTTTTGATTTTAGGCATAATAAATCCTCCCTTTGAATGTCTTGCTTATTTATTAGTTTTCGGTGCAAGGAACATAAGCATATTTCTGCCTTCCATTTTAGCAGGCTTTTCAACACTCGAGTATTCCTGGCAATATTCAGCAAACCTTGACATAGTTTCCAAGCCGATTTCGGGATGACCGAGTTCACGTCCGCGGAAACGAATGGAAACCTTAACCTTATCTCCGCTTTTTAAGAAACGGATTGCCTGATTACCCTTGGTTTCAAAGTCGTGAGTGTCAATGGTTAAACCGAGACGCACTTCCTTAATATCAAAGGTTTTCTGGTTTTTCTTAGCTTCCTTTTCACGTTTAGCCTGTTCGAAACGGTATTTACCGAAGTCCATAATTTTACATACGGGCGGGTCTGCATTGGGAGAAATGTTGACAAGGTCAAGCTCTCTCTCATAAGCGGCGGCAATGGCTTCCTTAATAGGAAGAATTCCCAACTGCTTTCCGTCGGAATCAATTACACGAACTTCTTTAAACCGTATTGCCTCATTAATGGCTACTTCTTTGCTGCTGATAATACGCACCTCCAAAAAACAAAAGCGTGAACGAACCCGTTCACGCACCAAAAAATACCGAAATGATAATATCAGTTCGAAAAAAGTTTGATGACCCTTTCAGACAAAACCTTAGGGTGAGAACGGACAGTTCTTCTTTTTGTACCTTGTGATTGTAACACATTAACATTTTTCTGTCAAGTGTTTTTTAAAAATTAATGAATTTCCAGTTCCTTAATGGAACGCGCCTGATAATTTACGTTCTTTAAAAGGCCGGGCTGATTAAGAGCCTTTGCCGCACCCTTTACAAGCACGTACTCGGGTTCTTCAACGGTTCTGACGGCAATACCCGTATAGCTTTCAATAAGCTCCGCCATACCGTAAATTTTAGAGCCGCCGCCCACAAGGAACAAGCCCTTTTCCTTTAAATCTGCAACAAGGTCGGGCTCGGTTTGCTCAAGCACCTTTCTTATCGCATTGCATATTGTAAGCGCACTTTCGTGAAGCTTTTTATAAATTTCACCCGATGTAATTTCAAAAGCCTCGGGAAGACCGCTGAACAGATTTCTGCCCTTGGCAATAGCTGTTATTTCTATAGGACGGGGGCTTACCGAGCCTATTTGTATTTTAATATTTTCGGCGGTAAGAGCGCCTATAGCAATATTACGCTTACGGCGAACGTGATTAATAATAATATCGTCAAAATTATAGGAAGCGGTTTTAAAGGAATCGCAGGACACGATACCACCCAAGGACAGCACCGCTATATCGGTAGTACCTGCACCGATATCAACAATCATACTTCCCTTAGGCACCGTAAAATCAACACCCATTTCCACCGCTATAGCTACGGGAGCTTCAATTACCGTGACGCTTCGACCGCCCGCATCCTCAACCACGTTGGATAAGGAATGGTGCTGAAGCTCGGTAAGGCCTGTGGGAAGGGTTGCTATAACCTTAGGTCGAATAACGTTTTTGCCGAAAACCTTTTCCATATAATTTTTCAGCATTGCCTGAGCAATATCGTAATCGGCAATAAGGCCGTGTTGAATGGGATGAATACACTCAAGGGTGTCGGGAGTTCTGCCTAACGTCTGCTTAGCCTTTTCGCCGAAATAAACGGGAGCATAGGTTTCGGAATCAACCGTCACAATACTGGGCGCTTCAAAAACAACCTTTGAATCGGCAAATATAACGGTTTTAGACGAGCCCAAATCAATACCGATTTCGTTAGCCATATAATTCCCTCCCTCTTTTCTTTTTTTATATTATATTAAACGTAGCGGAATTTTTCAACTGTTTTTATCACTTAAAAGCGCAGTTAAGCAAAACACCTCGTCGGCACCTGCATACATAAGCTCTCTGCTGCAGGCCTCAAGAGAAGCACCCGAGGTTTTAATATCGTCAATCAGCAACACCCTGCCATGGATCCTTTTACCCGTACGGCGGTAGCTTTTATAGGCATTTTCAAACCTTTCTGCAACGTTTACCTTTTTATGCTGAGTTTTACTGAATACAGTACGGCGCAGTAAATCGCCCCGCACCTTCAAATTAAGCCGTTTTCCAACTGCCTTAGCCAAAAGCTCAGCCTGATTATACCCGCGCCGCGCTCGCCTTAAGGGACTCATCGGAACGTAGGTTATAACGTTAAAGCCGTTATCCTCTTCCCTGCTAATCAGTCTTTTCACCATATGGTACGCATAAAAATCTACGCAAGCAGTATCTCCCGCAAACTTAAGACTATACAGTCCCGTCTTGGCAATACCCTCGTTCTTAAAGGGAGCTGTAACACCCGAAAAATGGTATACAAACCTTTTGCAGTCGCATCCGCCAACAGCTCTGCCGCATTTATCACAAACGTTTTCGGTTATTTTTTCAATTTCTTTATAGCAGTCTCTGCAAATTACGGCGCCGTCGGTAACGGTACGGGAACAGTAAAAGCAATGAGACGGAAATAAAAAATCAGCAACAGCATTTAAGGTGTTCTTAATTATATTTTTCATTTATACACCCTCCAAAAATTCCTTAAGTAAGGTGTAACGAAGATTCTTTTTATTATTCGCGGCCATAGAATATACTACCTCGTCGTTACCAACGATAATCAGAAGCTTTTTAGCTCTCGTTACGGCGGTATACAATAGATTGCGGTATTTTAGCTTAGAGGGCACATCGAAAATCGGGAGAATAACACAGTCGTATTCGCTGCCCTGACTTTTATGTACGGTTACGGCATAGGCAAGCTCTAACTGAGATAAATCCTCGATATAATAGGTAACATTTTTGTCATCGAAGCGTACCGTTATACTGCCCTCTCTCATATTAATACGTTCCACAAAGCCTACGTCACCGTTAAACACGCCCGTACCCTGCTCACCGTCGTCCTTTTTCCAAACCAGCTCGTAATTATTCTTTATTTGCATTACCTTATCTTTTTCCCTAAGATAAAAGCCCTTGAAAAATATTTCGGGGTCTTTTTTTCCCTTAGGATTAAGCTGAGCCTGCAATACGTTGTTAAGATTCAAGGTGCCGAGAGGCAGCTTTCTCGACGGACAAAGCACCTGAATATCGGTAAGCGGATTAAAGCCGTAAGCGGCGGGAAGCCTTGTAAGGCACAGCTCTGCAACGGTATTAATGGCATCATCGGTGTTTGAGCGGTACATAAAGAAAAAGTCGGAATCCCTAACGGTTAAATCAGGAGCCTGTCCCGATATAACGGTATGAGCGGTTCGTATAATGGCACTTTCCTGTGCTTGGCGAAACACCTTACTCAGGGTTACAAGATTAAACTTATCGCTACCGATAATATCGCCTAAAACGTTACCTGCCGAAACGCTGGGTAGCTGGTCGATATCACCTACGAGAATAAGCTTTGAATTTATCCTTAAGGCGCGGAGCAAGCTTTCAAAAAGCAAGGCGTCAATCATAGAAACCTCGTCTACGATTAAAACGTCACAATCAAGGGGATTACGTTCGTTTCTTGCAAACTGCGATTGCTCTTCATCGCTCCACTCAACCTCTAAAAGTCTATGCAGGGTTTTTGCCTCACAGCCCGTAAGCTCGGTCATACGCTTAGCGGCGCGACCCGTGGGGGCAGCCAACTCAATATCCATATCCCTATGGCGGAACATTTCAATCATAAACCTAAGGGTGGTCGTTTTGCCCGTACCGGGACCGCCCGTTATAACGGTAACGCTGTTTGAAAAAGCCGATTTTACAGCATTTCGTTGCATTTGGTCAAGGGTTATATCCATTGTCATTTCAACAATATTAATTTCCCTTTCGTCAACGGGCAAAAGGGTGCTTCGCTGTGACATTGCCGTAAGCCTTGTTGCAATAAATTCCTCAGCGGTAAAATAGTGCGGCAAAGCAATATACTCGGTTTTGCCTACGGTTTTACTACGTAAGCGAAAAGCGTCCAAAAGGCTTTCTGTGGCTTCCTCGGCGGCCGCGGCCTCTATATCCAAAAGCTGAGCCGCAACAGCGGTAAGCTTTTCTCTGGGCAAGCAGGTGTGTCCGTTGTTGGCATTTTTGCGCAAAACGTATTCAACGCCTGCGCAAATACGCATTTTATCATTTTGCGGGACTCTGTAATAGCCTGCAACGTCTTCAACCTTTTCAAAGGGCAGGTCGATTTTTTCATTGCAAAGCACGTACGGGTTTGCTTCGATTATCCTTGCGGCCTCCGCTCCCAGCACCTTATAAACCTTAATGGAATCCTCGGTATTAATCTTAAACCGCGAAAGCAACAGCATAACCTCTCTTATGCCGAACTGCCTTGCAAATTCTTCTCCTATAGCCTGCGCCTTGGCTTCTGAGATACCGCTTATAGAAGCAAGCCGCTCGGGAGAGGATTCGAGCACCTTAATAGTATCCTCACCAAAGGCTTCTACTATTTTTCGCGCCGTTGTGGGGCCTACTCCCTTAATGGCTCCCGTAGACAAATACCGTAGCAATGCGGCGGCATCGGTAGGCATATTCTTTTCCACCGTATCCGCCTTAAACTGCGGTCCGTATACGGGATGAACGGTATATGAGCCGTACAAAACCACGTCATCGCCGTGACCTATAAAGGGCATATTACCTACTACGGTAACCTCACCCTCACTTGAATCAAGAAGCGCTACCGTATAGCCGTTAGAAGGATTCTGATATGTAATTTTTCTTATAATACCCTTAAGGCATTCGGTTTGCGCTACAGCTTCGCTCATCTTCATCCTCCATAACAATTTTCAATACCCTGCTCAAATTTTCTTCTCTGCAACAAATTACGTTTTCATAAAAGCTTAAACAGCGCTTTATCCTTTCGTTCGGTTCGTTGCACAAAAGAATAATATAATCGGCATATTCCTTGCCGTACCAACGGTATTTTTCCAAAACGTAAAGCGCGTTTTCTTCCGTTTCCTCGTTTAAACGCAGTACGGTATAGGTAACGCTTTTCTTTTTCGGCCTAAGCAAAAACAGCCACAGCCTTGCGGTAAAGGCGGCAACACCAAGGACCGCAAAAAACAAAAAAATTAAAAGTACAGTAATTTCACCCATAACAACACCTCATTACATAGTATGCCGTTACGTTTAAAATGACAAAAGGGCTTTTAATAAAGCCCTTTCGTATTAAAGCTAATGGCCAACATTAAAATTAACCGTTACGTTACCGACTTCCGCTTTGGTATAAATACCGTCGGGAAGCTCAAGCCTTACGGTAAAGGTTAGCTTGCCTGCTTCAATTTCACGATAATCAATAGCTGAAAGCTTTAGGTTATCGAGCTCGTCAACCGTTTCGGGAAGTCCGTAAACGGCAATTTTTGTAAGGGATGCACTCTTGAGCCTTTCTGCACCTGCATTACTTCGTGGCTCGTTTGTGAAGGTAGGAACAACCGCAACCGTTCTTTCCTTATACACCGGAACGGTAACCTTTACTTTTTCTACCGGAAGGACAAAGGGCTCCTTAGCAAGCGCCTTACCCTCGCTGTTATATAAAACTATATCAGCTTCATAGGTTTTGCTTTCACCTATTGATTCAGAAGCACTGATAACAGCCTCTACCCTGCTTAGCTGCTTCATATCGGCACGGGCACCGCTTATGGAAATTTTACCGTACTCGGTAGAATTTATAACGGGGGTGCCGATAAACAAGTTAGTGTCGGCATCCTTTTTAAGGGTAATATCCTTAGCAACAGCCTGTAAATCAAATTCCACGGTATCAACGTAGTCAAAGGTTACGTTAATGGTTTTAGGCGAAACCTCGAAGGTTACACCGGTTTTTTTTGTGCCCGCCTGAACCTCAAGGTTTATAGGATAGGTGCCTGCGCCCGTTACGTCACTTAAATCGGCGGTAATAAGAATATCCGAAACGTCAAGTGAGCTGACAGCCGAATTGGGACCGTGAGCCGTTACGTTAGCGTTACTTTGATTTTCTATTGCTATCACCTGCAGTCCCATATTACCCGCAAAGCTGCCCTCGGTAGTAATGTTCACCGAAATATTGGCAAAGGTTTTGGAAATAACCTCGGTTTGGTCAATGGTAATTGCAAGCCAAAAAATAAAGGCAACCACTAAGGCGAAAACAACACTGAAGCGACGGTTTTCGAAAAGTTTACGGAAAGAAAAGGTTTTATTTTTCATAATTATTTATCCTCCTTCTTCTTAACCGTAACAAGCCTGTCAATAAAGGACTTGATTTTATAGAAAATACCTTCATCCTTGTGCTCGTTTTCATCCTGAAGGATAAGACGGTAAAGCTCCTCACGAAGCCTTATTTGGTCATAGCCGCGTTCAATCGTTCCGTTCTGAACAAGAGAAATTTTACCCGTTTCCTCCGAAACAACAAGTACAACGGCATCGGAAACCTCACTCATTCCGATAGCGGCGCGATGCCTTGTGCCAAGCTGAGAATTAAGGTTGGGGTTTGAAGTTAAGGGAAGGATACAGCCTGCGGCATAAAGCTTGCCGTTTCGAACAATCAGCGCACCGTCATGCAAGGGAGATTTGGGATAAAACACGTTGCCCACCATTTGAGAAGAGCTGTCGGCGTTAATTATTGTACCCGTGTTTATGATATCACCTAAAGATGTTGTTCTTTCAAAAACGATAAGGGCGCCTATACGTTGGTCGTGCATATTCTGCACCGCCATACAAATACTGTCAATAGAAGCCTTGATTTGCTCATCGTCGGTTTTAGCACCGATACCGAACTGACCGAGCTTAGAACGGCCTATACGCTCAAGCGCACGGCGAAGCTCGGGCTGGAAAATAACCGCTATTGCAATAACGCCCCATTCCATAACCCTTGTAAGTAGCCAATTAACCGTTACAAGGCCGAACCATCGCGAAATTGCATAGGCTACAAACAAAATCAAAATACCCTTTACAAGCTGACCGCCACGGCTTTCGGTCAAAAATTGTACAGCTTTAAATATGATGTAGGCAATAATTATAATGTCGATAACATCGAAAACACTTATGTGTGCAAGCGCATAAATCAGCTGACTCCATAGCGTCTTAATACCGTCAAAAAACAAGTCCACATCATCAACCCCTTCGTTTTTTATCTTCCGTATTATTTTAGCACATTAAAGCGCGCGATTCAACCCATTTTTTAATAAATTTATATATTATTAATATTTTTTATTGCTAATGGAAAACAGCGCCCTTTTTACCTGCTCGATATCCCATACACAGTTGTTTATTCCCGGCGCAATTCTTACCGTTCCGCCGTTTACGGTGCCCATTGCCTTGTGTGCTAAGGGTGCGCAATGATACCCTCCTCGCACCGCTATTCCCTTTCGGTCAAGAAGCGCGGCAACCTCGTCGCTTTTTACTCCCGATATACTAACCGATAAAAGCGGAGCATATTCGTTTATAAAATTACCGTTTCCGAAAACGGTTATACCGCTATTGCCTTTAAGGTCGTCATACAGCTTTTGGCAAAGGGCGGCCTCGTGACGCAAAATATTTTCCCTGCCCTTTTGCAAAAGAAAATCAACACCTGCGCCAATACCGCAAATACCCGGCAAATTAATCGTTCCGCTTTCAAGCCTTTCGGGCAAATCTTCAGGCTGAGCAAGGCTTAAGGAAGCCGTTCCCGTACCTCCCTCTATAACGGTTTTCGAAATTTGCTTTTCGGCTATAAGCACCCCCGTACCCATAGGTGCAAACAAGCCTTTATGGGGCGCAAGGCACAAAAAATCAATGCCCATTTCCTTCATATTAATCGGCAAAACTCCACCGCTTTGAGCGGCATCCACGCCAAAGAGAATACCGTGCTTTTTACACAAAGCACCGATTTTTGCAATATCAATTATTTTGCCGCATACGTTTGAAACGTGGGTGCAAAAAATCAGCTTGGTATCCTTAGTTATAAGGTTGTTCAGCTCTTGTGTAGGATCTTTTGCAAAGCCGTCGAAAACGCTTACCTTCACCCCTTTTTCCCTAAGCGAAAAGGCAGGACGGGCCACGGCATTATGCTCAAGATTTGATATTATAAGCCCGTCGTTTGCGTTCAGCACACCCTTAAGCACAAAATTTACCGCCTGTGTGCAATTACCCGTAAAAATAACCCTTTCGGGCCCCGTTGCACCAAAGAAATCACTCAGCCTTTCCCTAACCTTGTACACCGCTTCTGCCGCAGAAACAGATAAATTATGACCGCTTCGACCCGGATTTGCGCT
Organism: Clostridia bacterium; assembly: GCA_017474125.1. Taxonomy (GTDB): domain Bacteria; phylum Bacillota; class Clostridia; order Oscillospirales; family Acutalibacteraceae; genus SIG607. The sequence goes on along the minus strand of JAFVIF010000075.1, from coordinate 2,896 downwards.
AAGTGCCCTTAAGGCGTTTGAAACAGACCTTATAACTGCTTCGGGCTTATATCCGCTTGTAGCGGCATTATCAAGATAAATCATTATTCCACCTTCTTTCAAAAGCAAAAGCCACGGTTAACCGTGGCTTTTGGATTATACGTAAAGCCCCTTTTACGCACTAATCAATAGGCAGTATTTTAAGGATTTTTACGTTATTACTTTTTAGCAGATTTTCTATTTTCTCAATATTACCACCGGTTACGATTCCATACCCGCATCCATAATTTTCCGTCCCGTATTTCATACGCTCCGTCTCTGCCGCAATTCCTTTCTTTTTCAGTAAATCCCGCCCTTTTATGGCGTGGGTTACCGTTCCGGTGGCAATTACATATCTTTTCATTTTTTCCTCCGCGGGTACCGTTCTCGTAGCCTTTCGGCCACATTACATACTATGCAATCCCTCCTCACCTGTTACCCGTTCCTCGGTATATTTATATGCGACCGTAACAATTAACGGCAGTACAAACATTCCCAAAACTCCAAACAGCTTTAATCCTAAAAACAAGGAAAAAAGGGTTAATAAGGGGTGTAAGCCCACCTCCTTACCCATAATTTTCGGTTCCAAAACGTTTCTCGTTACAGTTACCAAAGCCAAAATCACAATAAGCCCAACGCACAGTAATTTTTCTCCGTTCAAAAGGCTTATTATTGCCCAAGGCAACAGCACCGTTCCGCTTCCCACAACGGGTAAAACGTCAATCAGAGATATTATCAGCGCTTTCTTTGCGGCACCGTCAACCCTTAATATTAAAAGTCCTGTAAACAGTATTATAAAGGCCGAAAAGGACAGTAAAAAATAGCTTTTCAGTATTTTTACAGTGTTGCTGACAGCAATACGTTTCACCCTGCTCAGTTTTTTCAGTTGTTCTTCCCTTAAGGCATAGCCGACTATTCTTTTAAAGGCGTCGAAGTCCTTTGCAATATAACAGCCGCTTACAACGGTTACCAAAAGGCTTACTAAAAATGCAGGAGCTCCGGAAACCGCCGAGGCAACAAGGCTACCGACATAGTCAGCAATTTTTTCACCTATTGTCGGCAAAAAGCTTTTTACACCCTCGGTTAAATATTCCCTTGCAGAGTGCGGAAGAGCTTTGATAAGCCCTTCCGCCTTATTAAAGGCAGTTTCGGTTATTTGGTTAATTTTATTTACCAAATCGGGCATTTTGTCATAAAGAGTTGCGGCCGAGTAATAAATTTTACTACCTACCAAAAAAAGAATAAGCAAAATAATAAGGTAGATAAAAAGCACCGAAATAAGAGCGACAGTAGAATGCTTAAGCCTTATCCTTTCAGACAGCACCAAGGAAGGCTTTTGCACCGCTATCGCAATAAAGGTTCCTATTACAAACGGTAATAAGGAATTAAGGCAAAACCTCATAGCAAAATAAAATAGCCCTATAATAACAGCGTAATAGGCAAGATATATTAAAAATTTTTTCTTTTTTTCGTTATTCAAAGAAAATACCGCTTTCTATTGCGTTTTATGTATTTTTATCGTATACTATTGTTAGAAACTGTTTTCAGGTGGTGGACAAATATGAAGGAATACGATACCCTGCTTGTTAAAGCATCGGCTCTGCCCGAGGTGTTTTCACGCGTTCTTTATGCTAAAGAGCTCATTGAAAACGGCACGGCAGGTAACGTCAGCGAAGCGGTAAAAATAGCGGGAATATCTCGCAGTGCTTTTTATAAATACAAGGATAAGGTGTTTCCCTATCATAAACAAAACAACGAAAATACTCTTAATATCAGCGCCGATTTAAGCGACCGTGCAGGTGTATTTTCTGCACTTACCGCCCGATTATTCGAAAAGGGTGTAAATATTCTTACCATTAATCAAAACCATCCCGTAGACGGTATTGCCGCCGTTACCCTTTCGGTACGCACCGACAATATTACCATCCCCATTGAGGAGCTTATGACTTTATTAAGAAAAATCGACGGTGTTATTTCGGTGAAAATAATATGATGGAGCGGGTACTTATTATCGGCAATTCGGGTAGCGGCAAAACCACCTTTGCAAAAAAGCTGGCAAGCAAAACGGGATTACCGTTAGTTCACCTTGATAAGCTTTTTTGGCACGGAAATTGGGAGCGGGTAACTAAGGAAAACTTTGACAGCGCCCTTCAAAACGAGCTGGATAAGGAGCGCTGGATAATAGACGGTAACTTCAGCCGCACCCTTCCCCACAGAATGAAATATTGCGACACCGTATTTTATTTCGATCTTCCAACGGGCTGTTGCCTTTTCGGTGCTGTTATGCGGCTGATTAAAAATTACGGCAAATCAAGGGAGGATATGGGCGGAAGCTGTCCCGAGCGTTTTGACAGCAATGCCAACGCCCACCTTAAAGGGATAATCAATTTTAACCGCATTAAGAGAAAAAGTCTTTACGAGCTTTTAAATAAGCAAGCGGGCAAAACCGTAATAATATTTAAAAACCGCAGGCAGGTAAACAAATACTTAAAAGAGTTAAAATAAAAAACAGGGCATTGCCCTGTTTTTTAATGAGTACCGAAATCAAAAATATCCTCGGTTGCATCAGTTCCCGATTCAATAACGTTTGTATACGCTTCGGGAGTTAAGCCGACAATAACGGTCTCGGCTGCTATTACGCTGGTATTAACGTTAAATGCGCTACGGTACCAAGGGATAACCGTATGGCCGTTTGCCTTAACCTTTATATGTATTTGATGAAGCACCTGATTAATTCCGGCGGAATAAAATTTGCTTTCGAAATCGGCAATAACCGTAGTGGTTATTTGCATTTTGAATTTTATTTCGGGGCCTCTGCCAAGGGTATATTCGTTACCTATTATGGTACCTATCGGAATTGACAAGGTATACCTTTCAC
>JAFVIF010000074.1 GCA_017474125.1 Clostridia bacterium | reverse complement strand
GATGAGCAAAGTATTGAGCAATCTTTGTCAACCTTCTCATCGCATATGGTGAATATCATTAGAATTATTGAATATGCCGATAATAACTCTCTTGTTCTGCTTGATGAGCTTGGTGGCGGCACCGACCCGATTGAGGGCGCTGCGTTAGCGCGTGCTATTCTCACTCATTTACATTGCAAAGGTGCAAAAATTGCCGCAACTACCCATTATTCCGAGCTTAAAGCTTATGCTCTTGATACTCCCGGTGTGCAAAATGCTTGCTTTGAATTTGACGTCGAGACTTTAAAGCCGACCTACAAGCTTATGGTTGGCATTCCGGGCAAATCAAACGCTTTTGCAATTGCGGGAGCACTCGGCTTATCATCGGATATTATTAATGAAGCCAAAAGCGGTATTTCGGAAGACAGTATGCGTTTTGAACGAGTTGCACAGGCGTTGGAGACAGCTAAAAAAGAAGCTGACAAGCAGTTGAACGAAGCGGCAGCACTACGTCTTGCTCTTGCAAGGGAAAAAGAAAAGATTTCATCTCATCTTGCTGATTTGGAAAAGAAAAAGGAACAAATTGTTGCTAAGAGCAGGGAAGAAGCTGCACGGATTCTCGATAATGCACGTTTCCAATCTAATCAGTTACTTAATACGCTTGAGGAACTAAAAAAAGAAATGAATCAAAGCAATGCGGCCGAAAAGCTCAGCGTGGCAAAGCTGGCCGCAAAACGAGGTATTGACGATATTGAAAATCTTACCGATCCTGTAGAAAATAACAAGGACGAGAACTACGTTCTTGAGCGAACACCGATAATCGGAGATACTGTTATTATTATTTCCCTTAACAAAAAAGCTTCTGTAACAAAGGTTGACGAAAAAAACAAAAAGGTTTACGTTTCGTCGGGAAATATGAATTTATGGATAAATTTTGATGATATAAAGCTTTCACAAAAGGATAAGAAAACTGAACTACCGAAAACGAGAAACGTATCACGGCTTAAATCTCGCAGTGAAAGAAGTGTATCGGGCGAAATTGATATCAGAGGTATGGCAAGCGATGAAGGCGTTACTGAGGTTGACAGATATATCGACGAAGCTGTTCTCGCGGGTATTGAAACGATAACTGTTATTCACGGCAAAGGAACAGGTGTTTTACGTGCCGCTGTACATTCCCATTTGCGCCGACACATTAATGTAGAAGGATTTCGTGTCGGTACCTTTGGAGAAGGCGAAAACGGCGTAACAATTGTTACTCTGAAAAAATAAACAAACGGCTTACAATCCGAGATTGTAAGCCGTTTAATTTTATATTGCAATACCGCCGTCCTGAGAAATTACCTGACCTGTTATATAATCGGAGCCTTCGGAGCATAGATAATAAATTAATTCTGCCACTTCTCTTGCTTCACCCATCCGTCCAAGGGGAATTTCATCAACAAAGCTTGAAAGCTCGTCGGCGGTTAAGTTGTCGTTCATAGGAGTTTCGATAATTCCCGGTGCGATGCAGTTGACTTGAATGGAGCTGGGGGCAACCTCTTTGGCTAAGGCCTTTGTAAAACCTATTAAGCCCGCCTTTGCCGCAGAATAATGCACCTCACACGAAGCGCCTATAACACCCCAAACGGAAGATATATTAACAATTTTTCCTGATTTTTGGTGAATCATTCCCGGTAGTACAGCTTGTGCGCAAAGCATTGGACCCTTTAAATTAATGGCAAGCATTTTATCAATATCGCTGTCGGTTAAATCGGTAAAAAGCATTTGCTGAGCAATGCCTGCATTATTTACCAATGCATCAATACGACCATATTTGCGTTCGGCCTCGTAAACCATTTTTTCGACCTGAGTCCTATCGGTAATGTCGGCAAAACAGGTTGTAACCGAATAACCGCGAGAGGAAAGGGAAGAGGCTAACAGCTTTGCTGCTTGTGCAGAACGATAATAATTCATAACAACGTTCCAACCCTTTTCGGCAAAGAGTATGGAGGCGGCTGAGCCGATACCACCGGAAGCACCGGTAATGATAACCGTATTACTCATAAAACTACTCCTTAAATTTAACCTTTAATACATTATAACATATTTAATAAAAATTTAAAGACTTTTTTGAACGTTATCCACCTATTGTGGTTTACATAAAACTGCACAACTACATCTTGGTTGGTTTACATAATAAGTTAACATAATATTTTACACTTTGTAAATTTAGGTTGACATAATGTAAAATGTGTTGTATAATCACACTTAACGACGATGATTTTCTTTTTTATTATATAAAATCAGCGTGCTCGGGTGACATAATATTGTATTTTTTAAATAGTAATATCTTGTCCGTCACTGTCATATTATATTGTAACAGGATGGAGGAATTAATATGAAAAATACAAAAGTTGTTCATTTGGGTAGTTCTAAATTATTTTCGCTGATTCGTGAAAATCTAATCGTCGTAATTTTTACGCTCATTTTTTCTTTCGGCATACTTTTTGGATGCCTTATTTTTAAAGGAGAACGGCTACAACTATTAGCCGATTCATTAACCGATTTTTTGATTTTATCCAAATCTGACAGCTCCTTTTTCAGGCTTTTCCTTTCGTCTTTTTTGGTATCGTTTGTATTTTTATTTTCAATATATTTATTCGGCACCTCACTGTTAGGCTGTGCCTTTATCCCCCTTATTCTGTTTTTAAGAGGGATGCTCAGTGGGTTGCTTCTTTGCGATTTATACACTTATGGCGCTGTCAACGCTCTGGTTGTTAATTTACTGACGGTTATTCCCGGAACGGTAATTTCGGCGTTGGCTTTATTAAGCGCTGCTGTTAAATGTACTAATTTATCATATTTGCTGGGCAAACTTTCTATCGGTGACGGTCAGGCACTAAGTAAAATTGATATTAAAAGGTTTATCTGCGGTTTTGCTTTACTCGTATTTATAATTGCGGTTGCAGCAATGTTTGAGGCCTTTATGTCGATTGCATTTAAAAATTTCTTTAATTTCGGGTGATTTTTCTTGAAGGACTACAGCGTTGATTTTAAACTGTTTTTAACTCAAACAAAAAAGTGCTCCGAAAACACATATCAATCCTATATGCGTGATTTATCTAAGTTTGTAGAGCATTGCAAGGAGCACCGTATTAAGGATACTGCAAAGCTTAACAGCGAGCATATCGTTAAATACTTAGAGCACCTGGAAGCGCAGGGAAAGTCTAACGCTACCGAAATGCGTGTTCTGGCAACTCTTCGTTGCTATTTCGGTTTTTTATTACGCTCGGGCATTATCCGTTCTAATCCAATGAACGGTGTTAAAAACGTAGCCTCACAAAAGCATATTCCCGAAATTCTTACCGATAAAGAGGTATTATTGTTATTGTCTCAGCCAAGTGGCAGTGATTTTAAATCGTGTCGCGATAAGGCTATACTTGAGCTTATGTATGCAACGGGCATTAAGGTGTCCGAGCTTGTTGATTTAAAGTTGAGTGATTTAAACCTTACTATAGGTATTTTGCACCTGCACAGCGATAAACATGAGCGAATTATACCTATATATCCCGAAGCTGTAAGAGTTATTTCCCATTACATAAATAACGTACGTCCTGCCGTTGTTTTCAATATTAATGAGGACAGGCTTTTTACAAATATGTCCGGTCAGCCGATGTCACGTCAGGGCTTATGGAAACTTGTAAAGGGCTATGCCGCTCAAGCCAATATATCAAAAGATATTACTCCGCACACCTTTAGGCATTCTTTTGCCGCGCATTTGTTGGAAAACGGAGCACAGCTTAACGATATACAAAAAATGCTTGGTCATTGTGACGTTTCTACTACCAATATTTATGCTCAGGTTGTTAAAAATAAATATGCTATAGCATATAAAAAATATCATCCTTTGGCTAAATAAGGTGAATTACTTATGAGAAACTATGACGTTATCGTTTGCGGCGGCGGTCCTTCCGGTGTTAGTGCCGCCATATCTGCCGGCAGAAAGGGTATGAAGGTTTTACTCTTTGATAAAATGAACAGCCTTGGCGGAATGTGGACCAACGGCTTTGTTTGCCCTCTTTTTGACGTAGAGCAGGACACTCCTATTATCAACGAATTGGTTGATGAATTAAAAGACTCAAATAATTGGGGCGGTTTTATCGGTAAATCCTTTAACTTCGAATTTATGAAATATTATCTTGAAAATAAGTGTATTGATGCAGGTGTTGATATTCTGTACGACACAGTATTTTCGAATATTTCTAAAATTGATGGCGGTTGGAAGGTTATTCTAAATAACGTTGACGGAATAGTTGATTACAACTGCAAAATATGTATTGATGCTACAGGCGATGCTGTTGTTGCTGACAAAGCAGGCGCAAAGTGGAATATTGGCGAAACCGACTATACACAGTGTCAGGCAATGACCTTAATGTTTCTTATCGGTAATATTCCCGAAGGCTATACCTCTATGAAAAATTGCTACAATGAGTTGGTTATTGCCTATGAAAACGCCGGTATGAATATAGATAAAATCCCCTTTAAAGTGCCCTATATAATTAGAATACCGAACACTAATTTTGCGGTTGTTCAGCTTACTCATATGTACGGATATAATCCCTTAGACGCCGCTTCTAAAACCAAGGCTGTAATAGAAGGCCGAAGACAAATAATTGAAGTGTTTTCTACTCTCAAAAATTATAATCCAATTTTTAAAGATATTGAAATCATTTCGTCAGCGCCGCTTTTAGGTGTGCGTGAATCACGCCGTATTGTGGGCGAATACGAGATTACCGTTCAGGACGCAATTAACGGTTCTAAATTTGCTGATAAAACGGGCGAGTGTCATTTTAATATGGACGTTCACGATGCTTCGGGCGGTGATCAGCATTGCACTCAGATTAAGCGCTTTGATATACCTTTCCGCTCCTTTATTCCAATAGGTCTCGAAAACTTCCTCGTTGTGGGAAGATGTATATCAGGTGACCATAAAGCTATGGCGGCATACCGAGTTACGGGTGACTGCTCCGCTATGGGCGACTGCGCGGGTAATGCCGCGGCCAATGCGATTATTAAAAATAAATCACTTAGAGATATAACCCCCGATGAATTGCATTAATAAAATACCGCAGGAAATTTCCTGCGGTATTTTTGCATAAAACCGTTTTGACAATCATATTCTTGTACAAAGAGCCAAATTGAGCGGAGGAAATGAATATGATGAACCTGAGTATTTACAATGATATTGCCGCAAGAACAGGCGGCGACATTTACATCGGCGTAGTCGGACCTGTAAGAACGGGAAAATCAACGTTTATTAAAAACTTTATGAATTCGTTGGTAATTCCTAATATTAGCGAAGAATTTACTCGTGAAAGGGCTAACGATGAATTACCTCAATCTTCTTCGGGTAGAACAATAATGACTACAGAGCCGAAATTTATCCCTGAAAATGCCGTAAGGATAGATATTGGCAATAATTCAGCTTTTAACGTAAGGCTTATTGATTGTGTAGGGTATATTGTGCCGAGTGCTCTGGGTTATATTGAAAACGATCAACCGAGAATGGTTATGACACCGTGGTATGATGAGCCCATTCCATTTAATATGGCGGCAGAAATCGGCACGAGAAAGGTTATTAATGAGCATTCGACCATAGGCTTAGTTATTACAACTGACGGCAGTATCAGTGATATTCCCCGAGAAGAATACGAGGAAGCAGAAATCAGAGTAATAAATGAGCTGAAGGAAACTAATAAGCCCTTTGCCGTTGTTTTGAATTGTATGTATCCTGAATCCCAAGAAGCAGAGAGTCTCAAGAATAAACTGTGCGACAGTTACGGTGTTCCGGTTATAGCAGTAAATTGTCTTGAAATTGATGAAAATGCTATTAATAATATAATCAGCGAGGTTTTATACGAATTTCCCGTAAAGGAGATAGCCGTAAACTATCCGTGCTGGATTAACAAATTATCGGTTGATCATTGGCTTCGCTCTGATATTATAAACGCCATTAAAAATAAGGCGCGTAACGTAACGCTTATTCGTAACGTTAAAGAATTTGAAAATATGGAGGAGGTTAGTCAAAACGTTGATTCCTCTTCCGTAACACATATTGAATTCGGCACCGGTAAGGTAACGCTGACCTTAAACGTAAATAAACAGCTATTTTATAATATTATTAAAGAATTAACCGAGCTTGATATAACCGATGATAGTAAATTGCTCGATTGCTTAACCGAATTATCAAGTGCTAAAAAAGAATACAGTAGATTTAAAAATGCGTTAGATGAGGTTGAAGCAACGGGCTACGGTATAGTAATGCCCGGAATAGAAGAATTAACGCTGAGAGAACCCGAAATTATGAAGCAGGGTGGTCGATACGGAGTAAAGCTTCGCGCATCGGCTCCTTCTATTCATATGATGAAAGCGGATATTACTACCGAAATCAGTCCTATTGTCGGTACCGAAAAGCAAAGCGAGGACCTTGTAATGTCGCTTCTCAGCGAATTTGAAGAGGACCCGATTAAAATATGGGATTCAAACATATTCGGTAAATCGTTACACGACCTTGTGAATGAAGGGCTTCATACTAAGCTTTCACGAATGCCAAATGATGCGCGTCAGCGCTTGCAGGAAACCTTAGAAAGAGTTATTAACGAAGGCTGCAGCGGACTGATTTGCATTATACTATAAAATTAAACTCCACAGTTAATCTGTGGAGTTTTTGTCATTGTTATTAAGGTTTGCTAAGGGATTAGAATTAATAGCATCTTCAATTTGGCGGTCTGCTACGTGGGTATATATTTGAGTGGTGCCTAAATTAGCATGCCCTAAAATATCCTTCAGCACTCTTATATCAACGCCGCCTTCTTGATACATTAAAGTAGCGGCTGTATGCCTAAGCTTATGGGTAGAAAAGCCTCTGCCTGATAAGCCCGCTTTATCTAAATATGCTCCAACAAGATGCTGGACCGTTTTGTTGCTCAATCTGCGCTTATTTCTGCTGATAAATAAAGCATTTGCGTGGCTTGGCGGTATTCCTTCGCGCGGTCGAACTCGTAAATAGCCGTTAAGGGCCTCAATACACGCTTTATTTAGGTATACGATTCGTTCCTTGTTTCCTTTGCCTAAAAGGCGTAAGGAGTTATCTGCTCCAATGTCGGTCAAATTAATACCGCACAGCTCGGAAAGTCGCATACCGCAGTTTAAAAATAAGGTTAATATACAATAATCGCGCTCTTTGTTCGGTCCGTCGACACATTCTAAAAGCTTTATCGATTCATCAAGTGAAAGGTGGCGGGGGAGGGATTTTTTAAGGCTTGGCGTTTCGAGTAATGCGGCAGGATTGCTTTTTATAATTCCTAAATGAGAATGCAAATATTTAAAGAAAATTCTCAGCGTGGAGGCTTTTCTTGCACGCGCGGCAGAGCCGTTATTTCGCTCGGTTTTGCAATAAACTAAAAACGAATGAAAATCTTGAAGTGTAACTGTTTTAATTAAATCTTCATCAACGTCTTTAATAGAAATAGCATCAAAGTCATCGGTTTCGGCTATACCGCGAACAACCTTAAGATATTTAAAGAAGGTATTAAGGTCGTGAAAATATTCCTCAACAGATTTAGTGGATTTATTTTTGATAGATTCGCTGTAGGTTAAAAAATCTCTCAGTAAAGGCGGCGAATTAGACAAAACTTCAAATTTCATAACTTCATCTCCCAACTCCAATTATACAAAACTTTCAATTCTCTGTCAACTTAATTTTATCGCGGGGAACGCTATAATATATAATTAATTATTGCTTTAATCAGTTTGTTATAAACGATGGAGGTATCGTTTTAATTAAACTGATTAAAGTTCAGATAAGACTCTTGAGTAATAAAATGCGATTTATATAAAACCGAGCAAAAACAACTTTAATAGAAAAATATAAAACATAGTAGGTATCGTTTAAGAAAAATTGGTTAAAGCAATTTTTTCGGTAAAACTGTAAAATTATTAAACAAATAAAAAAATTGCGGAAAAATACTTAAATAAAATTTATTAAACACAAGGCAGTATTTATTTAAAATAAAATTATTGAAGCGGTTTTATAACAGAACGGAAAAATATATTTAAATTTAATTATTAAATCATACATATATTATATTAAAAATAAAGCAGTACCGCCAAAGTATAATGGCAAAATTAGAGACAAAACACCTTTGAAATAGGTTTTCCTCTCCCCTTAATTATACAAAACATTGATTTTGTATAATTGGATATATTGAAATTAAGGTAAAACAAAAGCCCTCACCCGTTAAATTTGGTGAAGGCTTCAATACTATTTTGCGTATTCTGCAGGTGCAGCAAGATATCTTAACTCGCCCAAATACTTTAAGGAATTTAAAATATTTGGAATTAATGTTTCAAATTCGCTCTTTTTATACTTAATATCGGTTGAAATAAACTGTGAGCCGAGACCTGTTTTGGTATCAAGCGCTATATAAACGTATTTATTACACTGCTTATAGTAATAAACCAAAAACCTCTCATCAAAGGTAAACGCATAGGTTGCTCCCTTATATACGTGATTGTTTTCGCAAAATTCAAGGAACATTGCCTCTTCTTCGGTAGTAATAGCAAACATATTAAAAACTCCTTTTCTTAAATTACTCTTATTTGATTTTATCAAACAAACTCAATATAGTCAATATAATTATATAATTATTTCGGTTATAAGCTCGCTGTCCAAGGTTTTCCAAGTAAAAACATTGTTCTCCATTACCATATATCCACGCTTGGTATTATCCTTGGGAATAGACACCGAACCGGGATTAAAATAGTAATACCCTTCCCTGCGCTCGTATGCGGTTACGTGAGTGTGGCCGTTTAACAATACGTCGCCGTCATTAAGAAAAGGCGGATTTTGAGGATTATGGTGATGACCGTGGGTTGCGTAAATTATATGGCCATTGCATTCAAGTATACAATAATCAGCAAGAATAGGAAATTCCAGCACCATTTGATCAACCTCGGTATCACAATTTCCTCTAACGGCGAAAATACGGTTTTTATTAGCGTTAAGCAAGGAAATAACCTTTTTGGGAGCGTATCCGTCCGGTAAATCATTACGTGGACCGTGGTACAAGAGGTCGCCTAAAAGTAAAATTTTGTCAGCCTTTTCCCTTTCCGCCGCTGCAAAAAGCTGTTCACAGTAAGTGAAAGAACCGTGAATATCAGATGCAATGATAATTTTCATTAATATCACCCTTTACGTTATTAAAAGAAAAGCAAGCCTTGCGACTTGCTTTTTCTTGGCGCTCCAAAAGGGACTCGAACCCCTGACCTACCGCTTAGAAGGCGGTTGCTCTATCCAGCTGAGCTATTGAAGCTTTTCTAAAATAAAACCGTCAAAAAACTTGACGGTTTGGAGCGGGTGATGGGAATCGAACCCACACGGCCAGCTTGGAAGGCTGGAATTCTAGCCATTGAACTACACCCGCAAACTTACAGCCTAACTATATTACCACAATTAATTTGTATAGTCAAGACTTTTTTTAAAATAATTTTGAGTGCCGACAAAAATAAACATATATCGGCACTCAAACCAATAATTAGTACTTAAGTGCTAATTCACCGTCTTTAACGGTAACTGAAATTTTTGAAATTGAAGATGTGTTTTCGTCGATTAGCATAGCGACGATTTTATCTTCAATATGGCGTCTTATATAGTTTCTCAGCTCTCTTGCTCCTGATTTTCCGCCTTCACATTTTTCAGCGATAAGCTTGCATACAGCGTCATTATAAACAAGCTCAATACCCTTATAGCTCATTGCGGTTTTAATTTCATCAAGCATTAACGCTGAAATTCGAGAGAGCGCTTTAACGTCTAACGGCGCAAAAACAACAATTTCGTCTACTCTTGCAATGAACTCGGGGCGCAGGAATTCGCTTAAAGCTTTCCTTGCCTTTTCTTCACTAACCTCCGCCGAAGTTTTGGCAAAGCCTAATGGAGAAGACTGCTTATCACTGCCTGCGTTTGAAGTCATAACAATAATGGTATTTTCAAAATTGACGGTTCTTCCCTGCGCATCGGTTATTCTTCCGTCGTCAAGAATTTGGAGGAGGATATTAAGGATATCGGGATGAGCCTTTTCTATCTCGTCGAATAAAACAACAGAATACGGCTTGCGACGTACCTTTTCGGTAAGCTGTCCGGCTTCATCATAGCCTACGTACCCCGGAGGCGCTCCGATAAGTCGCGAAACAGAGTGTTTTTCCATAAATTCTGACATATCGAGCCTTATCATGGTTTCCGGTGTATCAAACAACTGTTCAGATAAAACCTTAACCAGCTCAGTTTTTCCGACGCCGGTAGGTCCAACAAAAATAAAGGACGCAGGTCTGCGCTTAACAGACATTTGCACGCGCGAGCGCTTAACGGCAGAAACGACTAACTCAACAGCTCTGTCCTGACCGATTATACGTTCAAGTATATCATCCTTCAAATGGCCGAGCTTTTTAAGGTCATTTTCCTGTACTTTGGCGGCAGGAATACCGGTCCAAAGCTCAATTACCTTTGCTATGTCCATATCGGTAACTGTTCTGTCGGATGCAGGAACGTATAATTCACTAGCCTGTTTTTTATACTTTTCAAGCTCCGATTTTACGAGAGCTAATTTTTCATAATCAATGCTTTCTACTTCCGATTCAAGCCTTGAAATTTCCATTTGTGCTTCGGCTATTTTCTTATTAACAATATAAAGTCTGTCCACGGCAGTATTGGAAAGACTGGCGCAAGCACATGCTTCATCCATAAGGTCAATAGCCTTATCGGGCAAAAATCTGTCGGTAACGTATCTTTCCGAAAGGCGGACAATTGTAGCGATAATGTTATCGGGTATCGTTACGTTATGATACCCCTCATAATATTTTTTAATTCCTCTTAAAACCTTTTCTGTTTCAAGTAACGACGGCTCCTCTACGGTAACGGGCTGGAATCTGCGTTCAAGAGCGGCATCCTTTTCAATATATTTTCTGTACTCCTTAAAGGTTGTTGCGCCAATAACCTGTATTTCGCCGCGCGAAAGAGCGGGCTTTAATATATTGGCGGCATTCATTGAGCCCTCGGCCGAGTCCCCTGCTCCCACAAGATTATGAATTTCATCAATAAACAGGATTATATTGCCTGCCGTTTTAATTTCGTCAACAAGTCCTTTTACGCGGCTTTCAAACTGTCCTCTAAACTGAGTGCCTGCAACGAGTCCTGTTAAATCAAGAAGATGAATTTCCTTATCCAATAAACGAGCAGGCGCCTCTCCCCTTGCAATTTTTATGGCAAGGCCTTCGGCAATAGCTGTTTTACCTACACCCGGCTCACCAATGAGACACGGATTATTTTTGGTTCTGCGTGAGAGGATCTGTATTGTTCTGTAAAGCTCTTCATCTCTGCCAAAAATTTCGTCAAGCTGTCCGTTTTTAGCGCGCTCGGTTAAATTAGTGCAATACTGCTCAATGAAGCGTCTTTTTTTTGCGTTCCTTCTTTTCGCCTTTTTTATCGTCTTCGGGTTTGGAATCAACATCGCCCTGCGGTTTGGGGTCGGTGAACATATTGCTTAAAAACGGGAAAGCAGGAGCTGTCCCCATATCAAACTCGTCAGCACCTTCTCCGTCGCCGTTCATAGACATAATTTCCATAAATTGGTCGCTCATTTGCTCAATTTCTTCATCGGAGATATTCATTTTACTGAGCAAATCATCAATAGGCTTGATGCCTGCCGATTTAGCGCAAACTATACACAGTCCCTTTGGTGTTGAATCCTTATCAGCCGCATCGGATATAAACACAACGGCGGGGCGTTTTTGACATTTGTAGCAAAGCTTCATTTTAATTTCCTTTCAGTGATTAAAAAATATTATCAAATAATCCGAAGAATATTGAAGAATTAAGAGTTTCTTCGGTAATATTAAAGGGTAAGCTCGGGGTGTATTTTACTGCAATAGATAGAACGAGACAAATCACAGCAACAATTACGCAACCGTTAAGAGCACCGAATACAGCGCCCAAAAAAGAATTTATTCCCCCAAGCAAGCTGTTTTTTATCAATTTATTGAGTAATGAGACAATTAAATTGAAAATAATGGAGAAGATAATAAACAACCCAATTATAGAAACCGTTGTCAAAAGGTTTTCGAAAAACGGCGCAAGGTGCTCTTCAACGTAATCTGTTACTTGCTCCAAAGTTATACTGTCATAAACTCCTATACCGTCTAAATCGGCACCTAATTTATTTGCATTTTCTAAAATAAAATCGGGCAATACTTGGGAGGGTTCATTGCCGTTAACCATAGATTCATAAACGCTGTTGCTTATTGATGGAGTAACAAAACGCTCGTTTATGTAACCCGCAACGGGAGTGGCAAGAAAATATGCCAAATATGCAGCCAGCACAAAGGCAACTAAGGAAAGAATAATCTTAACAGCTCCCTTCTTGATGCCGATAAAAAGACCGATTAAAACTATTATGGCAAAAATACCATCCAAAATTAAATGAGTCATAATTTCCTCCTACTGTAAGCTGATTTTAGTGACAGAGTTGTGACCAACCGCTAAGCAAGAGCTTGAAGAAACGGGTATTATTTTAACAGTTCCGAAATTAGCGGTTCCGGTTTTTGCTATTTCGCCATCACTGTTAATAAGATATACACTATTGCCGCTTAAAATGTAAATATTATTTTTTCTTATTTGAAAATCGTTTATGTGTCCGTCAAATTTAAAGCTAAAAACAAGCTTTTTGGAATTATTATATACGTTAAACTCATAATTTCCATCATTACTTTCTCTGCTTGAAGCTATTGCAATACGTTTAGCGGTTGCTCTTACAAAATTAACGTCGTACTCAGAATTGTAGGTAACAACAGAATAATCTTTCCATGAAATTATATCACAGCTATTTTCAAAGACAACTGCAAAATTCTTTCTTGTAACGGAGTTTATAGCGTAAATTATTTTATCGTCGTATTCCTTTTTATATACAGCATCGGCAGAATTATATTTTAACACATAAATCTTACCGGTGAACTCACCGTCCGATACAGAAACGGTACCGACTGCAACAGATTTTCCATCAGGTGCAACCGCAACCGAATTTATAATTTCCTCGGGACAATACCATTCATATATCATATCACCATTTTTATTATAGACCGTAACCATTGAGGTATAGTTTTCAGCTTTTCCTGCGACTGCAAAATAACCGTTACGAGCAATATCGGCGGCATATATGGAATTAGTATAGTCAAAAGAATGAAGAAGCCCTTCGGCATTATATATCCTTACACCTTTTCCGTTTTGGTCAAAAATAAGTGTTCTTGCTTCACTGTCACACATAATAGGCGAAGAAAAGCCGTGATTATCCCTAAAGGAAACCTTACCGTTATTGGATATTGTTGAAAAATCGGTATCGGAAAGTAAACAAAAATAATTATTATGCACGCTTACGTTATAGGTTTCGGTGCCGTACAACTCAATAGGTAATTTTGAATTTAAAGAAAACGTGGCGGAAAAATTTTTGTACATTTCAGCTATTCCTGTCGGAGATAACAAAGAAACGAGAATAATAACAAGCGCAACGGAAAGAAAAACGCCTAAGGAGATGAGCCTTTTAAGCTTGTTAATCTGTTTTTTACCGTTATGAATTTTAAAGGAAGCTTTTTTAACTTTAGACGCTTTATCTTCGCTATCGGACGGTGTCATTTCAACGTATTCGTCAGGACGTCTGAATTTAAAAATGGTGTGACGGCGCCTGCGTTTATTTTTTTTATATTTGGGCATATTTTCACCTCAATACTCAACCAGTTTTAAAAATAATCCTTTAGCCGGTGCAGTAGCTCCGGCAATACTGCGATCCTTTGTAATAAAAATTTTCTCAGCAATGTTTTTGTCTATTTTTCCCTTTCCAACCTCTAATGCGGTACCTGTAACTATGCGTACCATATTATAAAGAAAACCGTTACCAGTTATAAAAAGCTCTAAATAATTCCCGTTTTCGGATATGTGACAATCATAAACAGTTCGTACGGTATCTTGAACGCTGCGGTTAGCCGATGAAAAGCCTTCAAAGTCGTGTTCACCGCAAAGTGTTGAACAAAAATAATTCATATCACCAACGTTAAGCTTGCCGTCGTAACGGTAAGAAAAACGGCAGGAAAACGGATCGGAAATATTTCGTCTGTCTATTCTGTATAAATATGTCTTTTTTTTGGCGCAATACCTTGAATGAAAATCAGCATCAACCTCTTTGCACTCAAGTACTCTTATATCATCGGGTAGAACAGAGTTTAGTCCTTTTATAACACCTTCGTTCGGAATAAGGCCTTCAAGGTCAAAATGACAGAAAAAGCATTCTGCATGAACGCCTGCATCGGTACGGCTACAGCCGGTAACGTCCGGTGAAAAACCGTATAGGGCTTTCATAGAATTTTGAAGCTGTTCCTGAACAGTAATACCATTTGGCTGTACCTGCCACCCGTGATAATCGGTGCCGTCAAAAGCAATTTTAATTAAATATCTATGCATAAATTACCCCAATAATATTCTAAGTGCTATTATAACGGCGGCCCACGCAAAGCAAATGACAACTGCAACGGCATCTCTTGAGCCGAATTTTAACTGTTTCATACGCTGTTTTCCTACACCGCCGTTATAGCAACGGCATTCCATTGCTTCGGCGAGATCGTATGCTCTGCGAACTGACAGAATAATTAACGGAATCAGTATGGGAACAAGTGCTTTCACTCTGCTTATTAAGCCACCGTTTTCAATATCGGCTCCGCGAGCTTTTTGCGCATTCATAATTTTCTGCGTTTCTTCAATAAGCGTTGGTATAAACCTAAGCGCGATTGTCATCATCATCGTCAGCATATGAACAGCTGAGCCAAGACCGATATATTTTAAAGGCTTACAAAGACGTTCAATAGCGTCGGTTAAATCATTAGGAGTTGTAGTATAGGTTAAAGTAGAGCTAATAATAATCAGTAAAGCAATTCGCACAGCCATAAATACAGCTTTATAAATACCGCCGGAAGTAATGGTAATAATCCATTTATCAAACAGGACGGTGCCCTCTTTAACGTATAAAGAATTAATGATAGCTGTCAGAAGCAGTACCGGCAATATAGCCTTTAAGTTCTTAAAATACATTTTAAAGGGTATTTTGGATAAAAGCATTACTGCTAAGCATAATGCTAAAACAACCGCCATACCGTAAAAATCAGTAGCAAGAAATATTAAAACTATTATAAAAATCAACATTAAGAATTTGGTGCGCGGGTCAAGGCGGTGAATAACCGACTCTGCAGGAAAATACTGACCGAAAGTAATATCGCTAATCAAGAGAAGCACCCCCCTTGATTAAGCTAAGAAGAACCTTAGCGGCGTTGTCGACCGTAAATACGTCGGTGGGCACGTCAAAGCCGCGTTCCTTAAGACTGAGCATAATTTTTGTTACGTACGGAACGTTAAGTCCGATGCTTTTAAGAAATTCCGAGTTTTTAAATACATTGTCAACACTGTCGTGCAGAACTGCTTCACCGTCGTTTAAAACGATAATTTTATCGCAGATTGAAGCCATATCCTCCATACTGTGAGAAACGATTATAACGGTTGCGTTATTTTGCTTTCTGTATTCGCGTATTGCGTTAAATACAGTTTCCCTTCCCTGTGGGTCAAGCCCTGCCGTAGGCTCGTCAAAAACGATAATTTCGGGTTGCATTGCCATGATACCTGCAATAGCAACTCTACGCTTTTCACCGCCCGATAAATCAAAGGGAGATTTATCAAGTAAGCCATCCTTAAGACCAACAATGCTTGCGGCAGATACGATACGCTGTTCAATTTCTTCATCGTTTAGTTTCATATTCTTAGGGCCGTATGCGATATCCTGCTTAACCGTTTCTTCAAATAATTGATACTCAGGATATTGGAATACAAGACCTATTTTAAAACGAATGGCACTAATATTTTTCGGTTCCTCCCAAATATCCTTGCCGTCGAGTAAAACACGTCCGCTTGTAGGTTTTAATAAACCGTTTAAGAGCTGTAAAAGCGTTGACTTACCTGAACCGGTATGTCCGATAATGCCGGTTATTTCGCCTTTTTCGACAGAGAAAGATATATTATTTACCGCTGTATGCTTAAAGGGAGTGCCCGGCGCATAGGTGTAGGTAAGCTTGTCGGCTTCCAATATAGGCATTATCGTTCATCCTTTCTTATAATTGGCTTTTGCTTAAAATATCAGCAATAGCGCTTGCGCAATCTTCAATAGAGATAATTCCGTCGTCAACGTTAATTCCGTTGTTTTTAAGAACGTAAAGCAATTCGGTTGTTTGCGGAATGCTTAAGCCGGCGGCTTTAAGCAACTCGATTTCCGAAAAAACCTCTTTAGGAGTGCCGTCTACTGTTATTTTTCCGTCATTCATAACAATAACTCGGTGAGCGAACTGCGCTTCTTCCATAAAATGTGTAATTAACACAATAGTTTTATTATGCTTTCTGTTAAGGCTTAACAAAGCTTCCATAACCTCTTGTCTGCCTTGCGGGTCAAGCATTGCTGTAGGCTCGTCAAGAATAATACATTCAGGAGTCATTGAAAGTATGCCTGCTATGGCAACTCTTTGCTTTTGACCGCCCGAAAGATTATGCGGTGCGCTTTTTCTGTATTCGTACATATTGACAGCCTTTAGCGCCTCGTCTACACGTTTGCGAATTTCTTCGGGCGAATAGCCTAAATTTTCGGGACCGAAAGCAACGTCCTCTTCAACAACCGAAGAGATGATTTGATTGTCGGGATTTTGGAAAACAAGTCCAACGCGTCGTTTGATTTCAATTTCGCTGTCTGTATCGTCGGTAAACAGTCCGTCGACACATACCTTGCCTTCAGAAGGCTTTAATAAGCCGTTCATAAGCTTAGCAAGGGTTGATTTACCGGAGCCGTTATGCCCTAATATAACAGTAAAAGAGCCGCGAGCAATGCTCAAATTAAAATCCTCAAGAACAACCGAGCTGTCTTCACCGTTATATTCGTATGAAAGATTATTAACTTCAATAATATTTTTATCATTCATCGTTATTTGTCCATATTGTCGTATTACCGCTTGGCATTATTACGTCGCGCGCAGTAATTTTAAGTCCGATTTCATCGGTATAAACCTTTCCCTTGCCGTTTGGAGCAATCAAGGTTTTTACCATATAGTTTAAAATTGTGGGTGAAAGACCGCCCGTATAGGAATTTAAAATGAAGAACAAAGGATTATCACTTAAAAGCTTGCCGGTTTCGGTTAACAACTCGTCAATTTGCTGCTCAAGCTTCCAAACCTCGCCGTTTGGTCCTCTGCCGTACGAAGGAGGGTCCATAATAATGGCATCGTATTTATTTCCTCGTCTTATCTCCCTTTTAACGAATTTAAGGCAATCATCAACAAGCCATCTAACCTGAGCGTCTTTAAGTCCGCAGGCTTCGGCATTTTCCTTTGCCCATTGCACCATGCCTTTAGACGCATCAACGTGAGTAACCGATGCACCCGCACCTAAGCAAGCAACGGTTGCGCCGCCGGTATATGCAAAAAGATTAAGCACCGATATCTTACGACCTGCGTTTTTAATTTTTTCGGCCGCAAAGGACCAGTTAACTGCTTGCTCGGGAAAAAGTCCTGTATGCTTGAAGCCCATCGGCTTTAATCGAAAGGTTAAGTTTTCGAAATTAACCGACCAAACGTCGGGAACGCTTTTTAAGGTTTCCCAATATCCGCCGCCCGAGTTACTCCTGTGATAAACGGCATGCGGATCTCTCCACCTTTTATCTTTTCTTTCGCCCTTCCAAATAACCTGTGGGTCGGGACGGATGAGGATAATATCCTTCCAACGCTCCAGTCTCTCTCCGCCTTCGGCATCAATTAATTCATAATCATAAAAATTATCAAGAAATCTCATTAAAATACTCTTTTCAATCTATAGAAATGTGTTGCTGCGGCGAAGCAGGTCCGCCCTGAGGCCACGGAATTTCAAGATGGTCATAGGCAAGCTTGGTTACACATCTTCCCCTTGCAGTACGTGTCAAAAAGCCTATTTGCATAAGGTAAGGCTCATAAACGTCCTCAATGGTAACTGCCTCTTCTCCGACAGCGGCGGCAAGTGTGTCAAGACCAACGGGACCGCCACCGTAATTATAAATAATGGTTTTAAGCATTTTTCTGTCAAACTCGTCAAGACCGAGTTCATCAATTTCAAAGCGAGCCAAGGCGGATTTGGCAACCTCAACGGTAATTGTACCGTCAAATTCGATTTGAGCAATGTCGCGTACGCGCTTTAATAAACGGTTGGCAATACGCGGTGTTCCTCTTGAGCGGGATGCAATTTCAAGTGCACCCTCATAATCAATACCTATTCCTAAAATAGTGGCAGAACGGGTAACTATTTTTGCAAGCTCCTCAGGTGTATACAGCTCAAGGCGTAAAAGCACTCCGAAGCGGTCTCTCAGCGGAGCGGTAAGCTGACCGCTTCGCGTTGTTGCACCTACTAAAGTGAAGTGAGGGACGTCAAGTCGTATCGACCTTGCGGAAGGGCCTTTCCCGATAATAATATCAACCGAAAAATCCTCCATAGCAGGATATAAGATTTCTTCAACGTTACGGGATAATCGGTGAATTTCATCGATAAATAATACGTCGCCCTCGTTTAAATTCGTGAGCAAAGCAACCAAATCGCCCTGCTTCTCAATAGCGGGACCGGACGTTATTCTTAAATTAACGCCCATTTCCTTAGCGATAATTGTAGAAAGCGTAGTTTTGCCAAGTCCGGGAGGTCCGTAAAGTAAAACGTGGTCGAGGGATTCTTTACGCTGTAAAGCGGCCTGAATATAAATACGAAGGTTGTCTTTAGCTTTTTCCTGACCTATATATTCATCCAAATTTTTAGGACGCAGGCTAACTTCGGAATCCCCGTCATTATTGCTATATTCCGGAGATACAATTCTGCCTTCAAAATCGTCAACGTTAAAATCAGTAGTTTCAATCATAAATTTTTATACCTGCCTTGCTAAAAGTTTAAGCGCTTCTTTTATAAGGTTTTCCACCGAATTATCGGGAGATAATTTACCAACGGCTAAGGCTGCATCACTTTGAGAGTAGCCGAGTGAAACGAGTGCAGCAACAGCCTCTTTTGAATTTGAGGAAGCACCTGCGTTACCAACATTAGTGACCGTTTCACTGTTGCTACCGGGTAAAGCCGCAACCTTATCCTTTAATTCAAGAATAATGCGCTGTGCAAGCTTTAAGCCTACACCTGACGCTGAAGTTAGGGCTTTAGCATCATTTGCGGCTATGTAAGCTGAAACCTGCTCTGATTTATAGGTAGAAAGAATAGCAATACCGATTTTAGGTCCCACGCCGCTAACTGAGGTTATCAGTTTAAAGCACTCAAGCTCGTCCATATTTGAGAAACCGTAAAGGTCGATAGCATCTTCTTTGACCGACATATAGGTATAAAGCTTAACTTTTTCGCCGATTTTCGGCATTAAACCTAAGGTTTGAGAAGATATAGCGCATTTAAAACCTACACCCGAGCATTCAATAATGCAAAAAGAGGTTTCAAGATAGGTTAAAATTCCGTTGAGCGAAGCAATCATTTTGTTTCTCCTTTCATTATGGCGGCAAATTTACCTGTGCCGGTGTTAGCGTGACATATAGCAAGTGCCAAAGCATCAGCTGTGTCATCAGGCTTCGGAACCTTTGAGAGACCAAGCAAAGAACGAGTCATTTCCATAACCTGAATTTTTTCAGCTCTGCCAAAGCCCGTCACTGCAGACTTAACCTGCAAGGGTGTATATTCGTAAACAGGTACTTTATTCATTTGTGCGGCAAGTACAATAGTACCTCTGGCCTGTGCAACATCAATAGCAGTAGTTGTATTGGTGTTAAAATACAATTTTTCAATAGACAGCGCATCAGGCTTGAATTCATTAATAAGCTGATTAATATCGCGATAAATAATTTCGAGCCTTGCGGGGAAAGGCATATCTGCAGGAGTGGTTACCGCACCGAAATTTATGGTTTTGAAGTGTCCGCCGCTATAAGAAATAACACCGTAACCTATAAGAGCATAACCGGGGTCGATCCCTAAAATTATCACGGCAAACACCTCCCTTTTTACATATTTGGTTTATTATACCACAATTTTTTGCTGTGAGCAATAGCATTATAATATTTTTAATAAATTATTTATAATATATTCTGCCATCTTTTTTTGGGCTAAAAAAGTTAGTAAATGGTAGAAAAAGGGAGAAAAAACGAGGATTTAAAATCTATGGATTATAAATGCTGATTATTCAGCAATAATCGTCAAAAAAACACTTGACAATAATAAAAATTTGCAATATATTATTCTAAAATGAATATAAATTTCATTACGAAACCGTTCCGTTGTTTCTGCGCTTATTTTAATTACAAATTTTCTATTTGCGTTCAGATAATAGCGGTCTTTTTTTGGTATGAAATTTTAAAATTCTGGGCATCTGTGTTGAATGCAGAATTAAGCGAATTGCCATAGTCACTTGATTTATTTAATACTATGAAAAACTCTTTGCGGGGCGGCAATACGGCAAAAATTCTGCGGTATCGCGCAGAGCAATTATTATGCTTTCGCGGCACAAAGTGACCGCAAAGGGGGATGCTTGAATGAACAACAATATAATAGAATTAAAAAACATCACCATGTCATTCGAAGGCGAAAAGGTATTAGACGGTATTAACCTCGATATCCGTGATAAAGAGTTTATAACTCTTCTCGGCCCTTCGGGTTGCGGCAAAACCACTACCCTGCGCATCATTGCAGGCTTTTTGGAGCCGGATAATGGTGAAATTATTTTTTCGGGAGAAAAAATAAACAGCGTACCTGCACACAAAAGGCAGGTTAACACCATTTTCCAAAGGTACGCCCTTTTCCCTCATCTTAACGTTTTTGAAAACGTCGCTTTCGGTTTAAGACTAAAAAAGCTTCCCGAGGATGAAATAAAAGAAAAGGTTACCGAAATGATGGCGCTTGTTAATTTAAGCGGTATGGAAAAACGTAAAATTCACAACCTGTCCGGCGGTCAGCAGCAACGTGTTGCCATTGCAAGAGCTATCGCAAACAATCCGCGTGTGCTTTTACTTGACGAGCCTCTTGCCGCTCTTGACTTGAAGCTTCGTAAGGATATGCAGAACGAACTCAAAAAAATTCAGCAACAGCTCGGTATTACCTTTATTTTCGTTACTCACGATCAGGAAGAAGCTCTTTCTATGTCGGACAGAGTTGTTGTTATGGATAACGGTAAAATTCAGCAAATCGGCACACCGCAGGATATATATAACGAGCCTCAAAACGCTTTTGTGGCCGATTTTATAGGCGAATCGAATATTCTTGACGGTATTATGCGTAAAGACTTTCTCGCTGAATTTTCGGGTCAAACCTTTAACTGTCTTGACTCAGGTTTTAATAAGGATGAAAAGGTTGACGTCGTTGTCCGCCCTGAGGACGTTGATATCGTTCCCGTAGACAAGGGTATGCTAACCGGTATCGTTACGTCGGTCACCTTCCTTGGAGTTTATTATGAAATTATAGTCGATATCGGTGGATTTAAATGGATGATTCAGACCACCGACGAGCATAAGGTTGACGAACACGTCGGCTTATTTATTGAGCCCGATGCAATCCATATTATGAAAAAGTCCGAATATTCGGGCAAATACGGTGACTACAGTACTTACAGTGATGAAATGGAACATCTTTCTGATTTAGAGGAGGATGAAGAGTGAACAAAAAATCCTTAGGACAAAGGTTGCTTCGCGCTCCTTATATTTTGTGGTCGGCTCTTTTTATAATCGTTCCGCTCTTTATTATGGGTTACTATGCGCTAACCGACGCCGCAGGCAACTTTTCCTTTTCAAACTTTTCTGATTTAAGCAGATATAAAAACGCTTTTTTAATTTCTCTTTTATACGCTTTCATTTCAACGGTTATTACCTTAATAATCGCCTATCCCCTTGCCTATTTTATGACAAAATGCAAGCCAGGAACACAGCGTATGATGATGATTTTAACCATGCTTCCTATGTGGACCAACTTCCTCATTCGCACCTATTCTTGGATAACGATTCTTTCTAATACGGGCATTATTAACACCCTGCTCGGAAAAATTGGACTTGGACCGCTACATTTAATTAACCGTCCCGGAACGGTTATTTTGGGTATGGTATACGACTTTTTGCCCTATATGGTTTTGCCTATTTTTAACGTAATGTCAAAAATAGACGTTTCTCTTACCGAAGCCGCCGAAGACCTTGGTGCTAACCGCTTCAGGGTTTTAAGAAAGGTTATTTTACCTTTAAGTATGCCCGGTGTTGTTTCGGGAATTACAATGGTTTTTGTTCCGAGTGTGAGCACTTTTTACATTTCCCAAAAGCTTGGAGGTAATAAAACCATGCTTATCGGTGACGTAATTGAATATTTATTCAATTTAGGACCCGATTATTATAACGTTGCTTCGGCTATATCTCTCGTACTTATGGCAATCATTCTTGTTTCTCTGTTTATTATGAACAGGTTTTCCGATGATGAGGGTGGAGGTGTCGTACTATGAAAATATTATCAAAGCTTTATATGGCGTTGGTCGTATTGTTCCTGTATGCTCCCATTGCCGTTATGGTTTTCTTTTCCTTTAACAGCGGCTCCAGTGTTTGGGTTTTTGAAGGCTTTTCCCTTGCTTGGTACGGTGAATTAGTTTTCAACAGTGAAATGCTCGATGCATTACAGCATACACTTCTTATTGCCGTTATTTCTGCAACTGCTTCAACAGTTTTAGGTACGGCGGCGGCCGTTGGAATAACCTCACTAAGAAGCAAACTTGCAAAATCGGCAATTATGTCTGTTACCAATATTCCTATGATGAATGCCGATATTGTTACGGGCGTTTCCCTTATGCTTTTGTTTATTTTCTTCGGAAAAATGCTTGGATTGTCGGAATCACTCGGATTTTTCACGGTACTTATTGCTCATATCACCTTTAATCTCCCGTATGTGATTTTATCGGTATTACCTAAACTTCGCCAGACTGATCCTGCTCTCGCGCAGGCTGCAATGGACTTGGGCTGTACCCCTGTTTCGGCATTTTTTAAGGTTGTACTTCCGTCAATTTCCAGCGGTATATTTACAGGCTTCATTATGGCGTTTACTCTTTCGCTTGACGATTTTGTAATAAGCTATTTTACATGCGGACACTATCAAACACTTCCTATTGTTATTTACAATATGACAAAGCGTACCGTAACCCCCGACACCTATGCGCTTTCCACCCTTATTTTTATTGTTGTGTTTGCACTTATGCTGCTTTACAACGTTACTCTAAGCCGTTCTGAAAAGAAAAGAGGTATGAGCAGATGAAAAGATTTTTAAAACTACTACTCATATCATCTTTAATCGTTTCGATGTGTTGCTTTACGGGTTGTGCATACGAGTTTTTTGATCTCAATCTTGAGGCCGATTACACTAATAACTTGAGCGGCACAGTGCTTAATGTTTATAACTGGGGCGAATATATTTCCGACGGTACAGAAGGCAGTATGGACGTTAATAAGGAGTTTGAAAGAATTACCGGTATAAAGGTTAATTATTCAACCTTCGAAAGCAACGAAACGATGTATTCTCAGTTAAGGACAGCGGGAGTATCGTATGATTTAATCATTCCGTCCGATTATATGATTGACAGAATGATTAAAGAGGATATGCTCCTCCCTATTGACGTTTCTAAAATTTCCAACTACAAAAATATTGAAGATAGATACAAAAATCAATATTTTGACCCTGAAAACAAGTATTCCGTTCCCTACAACGTAGGTATGGTAGGTATTATTTATAATACCGCTATGATTGATGAAGCACCCGACAGCTGGGGAGTATTTTGGGATAAGAAATATAAGGACAATACACTTATGTTTTCAAATCCGAGAGATGCTTTTATGACCGCTCAGTTTTACGGCGGTATGAGTGTTAACTCAACAAACAGGGCCGATTGGGATAAAGCTGCAGATTTGCTTAAAGATCAAAAAAAATATTTACAATCCTACGTAATGGATGAGGTATACGGCAAAATGGAAACGGGCGAAGCCGCAATTGCGCCGTACTACGCAGGAGACTATCTCACAATGTATGAAGTAAACGATGATTTAGCCTTTGTTTATCCAAAGGAAGGAACTAATATTTTCGTTGACTCAATATGTATTCCTTCCTGCTGTCAAAACTTCGAAGCCGCAATGCTTTACATTAACTTCCTTTTAGAGCCCGATATTGCTCTTGCTAATGCGGAGTACATTGGCTACGCTTCGCCTAATTCAAAAGTTATAAACAACCCCGATTACTATTATTACGGTAATGAAATTCTTTATCCGAGCGATGAAGATATGCCGATTACCGAATACTATCACGATTTAGATGATGACATCCGCTTCTATTACGAAAACCTTTGGATTGACGTAAAATTACATTAAAAAAACAGCGACGCTTGTCGCTGTTTTTTTATTATAACATTCGGTTATATTTTAGTCTTCGGGAATAATTTCGCAACCGCCAACGGGACGAATGTTGAGTACACAACAGCTTCCCTCTCCGAAAACACCGTTAATCATTTCTTTATAGTCGGCAAGCCTGTCGGTAGGTATGTAGCACTGAATGGTACCTGCAAAACCGCCGCCGTGTACACGGCAAGCACCGTCACCGTTTAAGAACATATCGGTAAGCGCTAACGCAAGACACAACCCCTGCGCCTTAACGTTTGACGTTGAATACACGTTCTGTAAATACTTATAGGATGAATCTCCCGATTCGTTTACCAAATCAAGGAAGTGCTCAAAATTATCTTGCTTTAACGCAATTTTCTGTTCCTCGGCACGAGCATCTTCATTAAAGAAATGTATTGCTCTGAGTACGGCTCTGTCACCAAACCTTTCTCTAAGCTGAGCTATGGAAGCGTAAAAGCTCTTGGTATCAACCTCACGTAGGAAATCCTTACCAAAATAACGGCTGATTTCTCTGCACTCTACAGTAATATCTGCATAATCTCTCGTTAAATCGGCATGATCCCCGTGAGTATCAATTACGCAAAGAGTATAGCCGTGTGCGGCAAGGTCGAAATCAATATGCTCAACAACAGGGGTGTTGGGGTCATTAAAGTCTATAGCGGTAAAACCGCCCTGAGAGCTTGCCATTTGGTCTAACAAACCGCAAGGTTTACCGAAGTATTCCCTTTCGGCCTTTTGGGAAATTTTAGCAATTTCTACTCTGTCGGTTGCTTTTCCGTCGTTAAAAATACAGTTAAGAATATTACACAAAAGGACCTCGTAAGCGGCCGAGGAAGAAAGTCCCGATCCCCCAAGCACGTCTGACGTGGTGAAAGCGTTAAAGCCGCCGATGTTGTGGCCTGCTTTCTTAAAGAAGGCGCAGCAACCGCGAATAAGAGCGCTTGTTTTTCCGTATTCAGCTTCATTTGCTTCAAGGCAGTTAAGATCAACGGGGTCAACCTTATAGCCCTTAGATTCTATTCGAACAACGTTGTCGTCATTTTTGCTGACAATAGCAATAACGTCGAGGTTTACGCTGCCTGCAAGAACTCTGCCGTGCTGATGATCGGTGTGATTTCCGCCAACCTCGGTTCTGCCGGGCGCTGAAAAAATTCTAACGTCGTTTTCATCACCAAAGTATTCGGAAAAGCTTTCACAGGCTGTAACGTAACGTTCTTTAGCAGCATCAAGATTATCGGGATAAAGCGTATTAAAGATATTGTCGTATTTGCCCGCGAAGATTGCGGCTTTAATTTCGGCAATTTTCAAAATAATCAACCTTTCTTAAATTAAGAAATAAGCGCTAAAGTATCACGAGCGATAGCAAGCTCCTCGTTGGTAGGAATAACGTAAACGTTAACCTTAGAATCCTCGGTAGAAATCTTGATTTCCTGACCGCGAACGTGGTTTTTCTCATTGTCGATTTTAACACCGAGGTAGCCAAGGTTTTTACATACGTACTCTCTAAGCTCCGGATCGTTTTCGCCGATACCTGCGGTAAAGGCAATAGCGTCAACACCGTTCATTGCGGCAACGTATGAGCCAACGAATTTAAGAATCTGATATCTTTGCATATCAACAGCAAGTTTGGCACGCTCGTTGCCTGCATCTGCGGCGGCGCAAACGTCACGGTTATCATTAGAAATACCCGAAACACCTAACATACCTGATTTTTTGTTACAAATATCGTTAATTTGAGCGGCTGTGAGGTTTTCCTTTTCTGCAATAAAAGTAAGAGCAGAAGGATCAAGAGTACCTGTTCTTGTACCCATCATAAAGCCGTCGAGAGGAGTAAAGCCCATAGATGTATCACAGCAAACGCCATCCTTAACGGCAGTAATGGAAGCACCGTTACCTATATGGCAAACAATAATCTTAATGTCTTTTTTATCCTTTCCTTCAAGAACTGCAACTCTGTCACTTACAAAGTGATGTGAAGTACCGTGAGCACCGTATTTTCTTACGCCGTACTTCTCATAATATTCATAGGGGAGCGCGAACATATAAACCTTGGGCTCCATAGTCTGATGGAATGAAGTGTCGAATACGGCAACCTGAGGAATCTTTTCACCAAAGGTTTTAATGCAAGCCTTAATTGCAAGCACGTGAGCAGGGTTATGCAATGGTGCAAGAGCACCGAGCTCATCAATCTGGTCAAGCACTGTGGGGTTAATAAGGCAAGACTTTGAGAAAATACTACCGCCCTGAACTATTCTGTGACCTATAGCAGAAATCTCATCAAAGGAATCTATTACTTTTGCATCACTTTTGGTCATAGCGTAAACTACAGCTTCAAAAGCTTCGGTATGTGTAGGCATAGCTGTTTCGGCTTTATACTCCCTGCCGTCGGCAGCCTTATGGGTAATAGCACCGGAAACACCGATACGTTCACAAAGACCCTTAGCAAGAACAGACTCGGTTTCCATATCAATTAACTGATACTTAAGAGAAGAGCTTCCTGCATTAACTACGAAAATTTTCATTTTAATTTCTCCAATCCGCAAAATGCATTTTTTTCGTGTTGATTCCAACCGAAAAGTGTGATAAAATCATTCAGTAAGATCAAACACACAATTTAACTATTATATAATAATTGATTTCATCGTTAATTTCAAGTCATTTTTGAAATAAATAATGAGGAGTGAACAAAGTGATCAGTGCAGTTGTCGCCGAATTTAACCCTTTTCATAACGGACACGCATATCTTTTAAGTAAAGCAAAAGAAAACTGCGATGCCGTTATTGCAATAATGAGCGGTAACTTTGTTCAGCGCGGCGATTTAGCAATTTACGAAAAGCACCTGCGCGCCGAGTTTGCGTTAAAAAACGGTGCTGACCTTGTTGTAGCTTTGCCTGCAGGCTGGTCAATGTCAGGTGCCGAAAACTTTGCCTTTGGTGCCGTATCGGTTATTAAGAATTTAAAAATAGCCGAAAGAATCGTTTTCGGCTGTGAAAACGATTCTTTATCACTTTTAAATAAAACGGCAGATATATTAGATTCCGGCGAATTGAATTTGAAAATCAAGGATTATTTGTCCAAAGGCGTTACATATGCCGCCGCTCGTCAGCAGGCTGTTGCCGAAATTGATGGGAAATGCTCGGAAATTTTATCCTTACCAAACAACATTCTTGCAACCGAATATATTCGCGCCGCAAAAAAACTCTCCTTCCCTGCCGAATTTTTACCGGTCAAGCGTATCGGTGTCGACCACGATTCCGATAGTATTATTGAAAATGTTGCAAGTGCATCTAAAATTCGGGAAATCATAAAATCCAACGGCGACTTTTCAAAACTCGTCCCCGAAAACATCTTAAAACAAATGCATAATAACGAGGCCTCCGACCTTGCTCTTATTGATTCGGCGCTGCTGTTTAAGCTCAGAAGCTTTAGTATCGACAATATTAAAAATTTACCCGACATCAGCGAAGGTATTGAAAACAGAATTTATGAATGTATAAAAACAGCTAAAACCTTTGATGAATTATGCAATAAAATCAAAACAAAGCGTTACACATATTCAAGAATCAAAAGAATTTTATTGTGCGCCTGCTTTGGAATTGACTCGTCGTTTTTAAAAGCTGAGCCGCCATACATTCATATAATCGGAGCAACGGCAAAAGGAATTGATATGATTTCTGCAATCCATAAAATCTCAGATACTCCGATTATCGTTTCTGCAAAAGACAGTTTAAGCCTTGACGGATTTGCAAAAAAAGTATTCGATACCGAAAGAATAGCGGACGACCTATATGCCCTTTCTTTTAAAACACCGAAGAACAGTGGCGGTGCCCTCACTTATCCCTTAATAAAATTAAACTAAATTTTACATTTTATTACAATTGCTCTTGAAACAAATATAATTATTTGATATACTGTATAGGTATTTATTTCTACTCAAGGTTGGTGACTTTAATGGCTAAAATCGGTTTTGATAATTCCGAATATATTCGCCTTCAATCGCAAAACATTCGTGACCGAATAAAAATGTTTGGTGATAAGCTTTATATGGAATTTGGCGGTAAGCTTTTTGATGATTTCCACGCTTCCCGTGTACTTCCCGGTTTTGAACCGGATTCAAAGGTTAAAATGCTGATGAATTTAAAGGATGATGCCGAAATTGTCATTGCCATTAACGCCGATGCTATTGAAAAAAACAAACGTCGCGGCGACCTTGGTATTACCTACGATCTTGATACCTTACGTCTTATTGATGCTTTCAGAAATATAGGCCTATTCGTTGGCAGTGTGGTTATTACCTTTTATACGGGACAACCCTTAGCCATAGCCTTTGAAAAGAGACTTATAAACCTTGGAATAAAGGTTTACCGACATTATCCTATTGCCGACTATCCTTCCAACATCCCTCTTATTGTGAGTGATGACGGTTTCGGCAAAAACGACTACATTGAAACCGAGCGTAAGCTTGTAGTAGTTACCGGTCCGGGTCCCTGCAGCGGAAAAATGGCTACCTGCCTTTCTCAGCTTTATCACGAGCATAAGCGCGGAATCAAGGCAGGCTACGCAAAATTCGAAACATTTCCAATCTGGAATATTCCGCTGAAGCACCCTGTTAACGTTGCTTACGAAGCCGCTACTGCCGACCTTAACGACGTTAATATGATAGATCCTTTCCATCTTGAAGCATATGGTGAAACTGCGATTAATTATAACCGTGACATTGAAATTTTCCCTGTATTAAACGCTATGATGACCAAAATTCTCGGCTCCTCGGTTTACAAGAGTCCGACCGATATGGGAGTTAATATGGCCGGCTGTGCAATTTGTGATGATGAAGCTTGCCGTTATGCCGCTAATCAGGAAATTATCCGCCGCTATTTTAACGCTTTATGCTCTGTCCGTCAGGGTCTTGGTGAACAAGCCGAGGTTTCAAAAATTGAATTATTGATGAATCAGCTTGGTGTTTCGGTTGCTGACAGACCTGTTGTCGAAGCGGCAAATGCCAAATCGGAAGCATCGGGAGGACCTGCTACTGCAATACAGCTTGACGACGGCCGCATTGTTACGGGCAAAACATCTTCCCTGCTGGGCGCATCATCCTCTATGCTTTTAAACGTTCTAAAGGAGCTGGGTGGAATTCCCGACGACGTTAAGCTGCTTTCTCCCACGATTATTGAGCCTATTCAGGTTATGAAAACTACAGCACTTGGCAATCATAACCCAAGGCTTCACACCGATGAAGTGCTTGTCGCTTTGTCTATTTGTGCCGCAACCGATGAAAATGCTCGCATTGCTATGAATCAGGTTAAAAAACTACGCGGACTTGAAGCTCATTCTACCGTTATTCTGTCGCGTGTAGACGAGCAAACCTTCAGAAAACTCGGTATTAATCTCACTTGTGAGCCAAAATATCAAACCAAAAAGCTGTATCACGCATAATTTTCGGTGCACTATAAGTGCACCGAATTTTTATTTGACATAAACCGTCGCTTTTAATATAATTATTCTATAAATAAATAGAGGAAGTGTTTAATTTTGGATAAGAAATACGAAGCACTGTTTACACCTTGGAAAATAGGTAACGTTGAAATCAAAAACAGAATCGTGCTTTGTCCAATGGGCGGCACCTCGCTTTTCGGTTGGATGGAACACACAGGTAATCATTTTGATAAAGAGGCGGCTAAATTCTTTATCGAAAAAGCCAACAATAACGTTGGTTTAATCATACCGGGAATTGCCCCGATTAAAAGCACCTATATGAATCAGTGGCTCTATGAGAATAAAAAAATGTTTGCAGAGCTTAAAATCTTTATGGAGGAAATACATAAAACGGGCGCTAAGCTTTTTGTTCAGATAACCGCAGGTATGGGACGCTCATTTGCCATTCCTACTCCTCTTGTTATGCTTCATAATATGCCGGTTGTACGCGACCTGATTAAACCGATTATCGACGTTAGAGCCCAGTCTATGAGCCCCTCGGAGCTTCCCTCCCGTTGGTCGGATAAAATGACCTGCCGAGCTATTACAGTAAAGGAAATTGAACAAATTGTCGATGCCTTTGCAAAAACCGCAAAAATGTGCAAGGAGGCAGGAGTTGACGGTGTTGAAGTACATGCTGTACACGAAGGATATTTGCTTGATCAGTTTACGTTAGAGTATACTAACAAGCGCACCGATAAATACGGCGGCTCCTTTGAAAACCGTTATCGCTTTGCCACCGATATTGTTAAAGCAATAAAAGCGTCCTGCGGTAACGATTACCCCGTTTCACTTCGTTATTCAGTTGAATCAAAGGTTAAGGATTTCTGCGTTGGAGCCGTTCCGGGCGAAGAATATACCGAAATAGGCAGAAGTATGGCAGAAAGCGAAAAAGCCGCTAAATATTTACAGGACTCCGGCTATGATATGCTTAACTGCGATAACGGTACCTATGATTCTTGGTATTGGGCACATCCGCCTATGTATATGCCGCAAAACTGTAACCTGGACGACGTTGCACATATTAAAAAATTCGTTGATATTCCCGTTGTTTGCGCAGGTAGAATGGAGCCCGACGTTGGTGCCGAAGCTGTTAAAAACGGTAAAATTGACGCTGTGGGTGTGGCTCGTCAGTTTCTTGCCGATGCTCAATGGGTAACCAAGCTTATTGAAGACCGTATGGAGGATATTCGCCCCTGTATTTGCTGTCATAATGCTTGCTTTAATATGGCACATTATAAAGGCGTTGCTAACGCTCAGTCAATTTATGATGCAAGTCATATAGCCCGTTGTGCTCTTGACCCAACCGTTATGCAGTCTGAAAAATACAGCATTAAGCCTGCTAAAAAGATTAAAAAGATTGCCGTTATAGGCGGTGGCATAGGCGGTATGGAGGCGGCCATAGTTTGTGCTAAGCGCGGACATAACGTTGAGCTGTACGAAAAAGACAATAAGCTTGGCGGTGTCTTTATTGCTGCGGCAGCTCCCTCCTATAAAGAAAAAGATAAGAGTCTTATACTTTGGTACAACCGTGAAATAACAAAATATCCGAATATTAAGATAAATCTTAATACCGAAATTACCGATGTAAAAACGCTAAATGCCGATGAAATAATAGTTGCCACAGGTGCAACGGCAAACAAGCTTCCGATTAAGGGGAATGAAAAAGGCGTTGAGGCTATCGACTTCCTTTTAGGTAATAAACAGGTGGGTAATAACGTTGTTATTATCGGTGGCGGACTTACAGGCTGCGAAATTGCTTACGAGCTATACCTGCAGGGTAAAAAGCCGACAATAGTAGAAATGAAAAACGACCTTATTGTGTCGGATAAAATTTGTCTTGCAAATACAAGCTTTCTTCGTGACTTTTTCAATGCGAATAAGGTTCCCGTTTTTCTTGAATCAAAAACCACTGAAATTAAAGACGACAGCGTGACCGTTATTGATAAAAACGGTGTAGAAACGGTTATTAATGCCGACAGCGTTATTTTGTCTGTTGGCTATAAACCCGCTCCAATAGCGAAAAAAGGCGGTAAA
The DNA here is from genome assembly GCA_017474125.1 of Clostridia bacterium. Taxonomy (GTDB): domain Bacteria; phylum Bacillota; class Clostridia; order Oscillospirales; family Acutalibacteraceae; genus SIG607. The sequence continues at coordinate 17,544 of JAFVIF010000074.1, read as the reverse complement.
ATACACGTTATCGGCGATGCAAGTAAGGTTGGATCGCTCAGAACAGTTATTTGGCAGGCCTGGGACGTAGCAATGAAGCTGTAATTGTATAGAAAAAGACCTTGAAACAATCGTTTCAAGGTCTTTATTCTTAATCGAACTGTGAATTATAAAGCTTACTGTAAAAGCCACCGCATTTCATTAGAGCTTCGTGATTTCCCTGTTCCGAAATTTTACCGTTCTGCAGTACAATTATAAGGTCGGCATTCTTAATGGTAGACAGTCGGTGTGCAATTACAAAACACGTTCTGTTTTCCATAAGCTTTGACAAAGCTTCCTGAATTTGAATTTCGGTTCTTGAGTCGACGTTTGATGTAGCCTCATCAAGTATGAGCATAGGTGCATCGCTCAGCATAGCTCTTGCAATGGTAATGAGCTGTTTTTGTCCTTTCGAAATATTTATACCGTCATCAGAGAGCACGGTATTATAGCCATCGGGCAAATGCTCAATATAATTATGTATCTTAGCGGCCTTAGCAACGGCTTTTACCTCATCAAGGGTTGCCCCCTCTTTTCCATAAGCGATATTTTCGGCAACAGTTCCGTGAAACAGCCAAGTGTCCTGTAAAACCATTGTGTAAGCTTTACGCAAATCCTCTCGCTTAATATCGTAAATAGGCAAACCGTCAAGTGTGATTGTTCCCGAGTTGACGTCGTAAAAACGCATTAACAGATTGATTATAGTCGTTTTTCCCGCTCCGGTAGGACCTACTATAGCAATGGTTTTACCCGACGCAGCGTTTAAAGACACGCCGTGGAGTATGGTTTTATCTTGAGTATAGCCAAAAAACACGTCGTTAAATCTAACATCACCGACAGTATTTTCGAGTGTGACCGCGTTTAATTTATCAGGCTTTTCAGAGGGTTCATCAATGATTCTGAATACACGCTCTGCGGCAGAAAATGCCGATTGAAATTCGTGAAGAATATTAGCAAATTCATTAATGGGACCGGCAAATTTTCTTGAGTACTGAACGAACTGTGCAACACCTCCAAGGGTGATAAAGAACATTGAGCCCGCTTTAACCATCCCCGATGCCGAATACATATATAGTATTCCGCCAAGAATCATAACAAGCGAAATAGAAAGATTGTTTATAAAATTCACCGACGGACCCATAGCCGAAGCGTAATATTCAGCTTTGTAAAATGCATTCATTGCATCGTTATTGCGAGCATCAAAACGAGAGCCAATCTCTTTTTCTCTGTTATATACCTGTATCGTTCTGCAGCCCGAAAGCATTTCTTCGGCATAGCCGTTTAGCTCTCCGAGTTTTTTGGAACGCTCGCGGAACATGGGGCGCACCTTTTTCGAACGATAACGCGTAAATAAAATCGAAATAGGCACGGTAATCACGAAAACTATAATCATTGGTTTCGAAATTTTCCACATAAAAATCAACGAACCGATAACAGCGTACAGACTTGTCATTACCTGCACCAAATCGTGAGAAAGAGACGAGTTAACGGTATCAATATCGTAAGAAATGCGGCTTATAATATCGCCCGTTGCCGTGGTGTCAAAAAAGCCAACCGGCAAAGTTGTCAGCTTTTCAAAAAGCTGCTTTCTCATACGATATACAACCTTTTGGCTGATGTTAATCATTATAACAGCTAAAACGTAGGATAAAACAGCCGATGTCGCATAGCAAATTATCATATAAATTACGTTTTTATAAACAAGAGCAAAGTCAACACCGTCAGGATTTGCAATGGCATCGATCGCAACGCCCGAATATTTAGGGCCTAAGAGTGCAAGCTGGTTAGAAGTAAGTGTCATTACAACCGCAACTATAAACAGCGGCCACGATTTTAAAACGTAGGAAAAAAGTCGGAACAGTGTGCCAATGTGAAATTTTTCTTTTGTTATTTCTTTATTTTTCTTACTCAACTATGGCACCTCCCATTTGCGAATCACTTATTTCCTTATATTCTTTACAGCTTTGAAGCAACTCTTCGTGCGTGCCGCTGCCAATAATTTTTCCTTCATCAAGTACAAGTATAAGTGAACAGCCTTTAACTGCACTTACTCTTTGAGCGACGTTAATAAGCACTGTATCGGTTAAATTTTCATTGAGAGCGTTTCTGAGAGCCGACTCGGTTTTGTAGTCAAGCGCCGATGAACTGTCGTCAAGGATAAGAATACGGGGCTTTGCTGCTATCGCACGTGATATTAACACTCTTTGCTTTTGACCGCCCGAAATATTGGTACCGTGCTGAGATAAAACGTGTTCGTAGCCGTCGGAAAAATCGGAAATAAAACCGTGTGCCTGTGCAATTTTTGCCGCTTCTACAACTTCATCATCACTTATATCTCTACCAAATTTAATATTTTCCATTATGGTATCGTTATAAAGAAAATCGTTTTGCATTACCGAGCCGAAATTTGAATACAATTCACTTCGGTTAATAGTTCTCACGTTGCGACCGTTTAGGAAAATTTCGCCCTTATCTACGTCGTACAGTCGCAGTAATAGCTTTATAAGCGTCGATTTTCCGCTACCTGTAGCACCGATTATACCTAAAGATTCACCGGGATTAATTATGAATGAAATATTGCTTAAATCTTCCTTTTTACCGTTGTAAGAAAAGCTTACGTTGCGAAATTCAATTATGTTTCCCCGATTGTTTTGCGGATAATCTTCAATGCTTTGTTCAATCAGCTCGTCCTCAGAAAGCAAAATTTCTTCAATTCGATTGGCCGAAGCGATGCTTTTGCTTGCCATTGTAAAAATACGTGACATAGCCATCATCGACATAGATATTTGAGTAAAATATTGCATAAAGGCTATAACCGTTTCGGGTGTAGACAATCTGTTAGTAACACGCGCAGCGCTCAGTGCAACAACTGCAACAATACCCATATTCATAAACAGGTTCATAATCGGATGCACAGAGCCCATAATTATTCCTGCTCTTTTCTCATCCTTCACAAGACCGACATTAACTTCGTTATATCTTTTATGCTCGTATTTATCTTTAGATAATGCTTTAATAACTCTAATACCCTGAGCATCCTCACGCACCACACGAATCATTTTGTCAACTGATTGCTGGACTTTTTTATAGAGAGGAATGCCGTTTCTGGAAACAAGGTAAACAGTTATGAATAGTAACGGCATAGTTGCAATCATAACCATAGATAAATAGCTATCCATTATAAGGGTGATAATAATACCGCCGATAAGTATTATGGGAGCTCTTACGCCCATTCTTTGCATCATGCCCACAAAATGATGAATGTTATACGTATCAGTAGTTATACGAGATTCGAGCGAAGCAATGGTGAATTTATCGGTTTGCGCGGCCGATAATCTTAGAGTTTTTGCAAATAAATCGTGGCGCACCTTTTCGGAAAAATCTCTGGAAACCGAAGCGGCCATACGGTTCGCAATAATATTAAACACACACGCTGCGGCGGCACACAGCACCATTAATACACCCCAAAAAATTATACTTGATACCTTTTGGGTAAGAATTACGGTTTCAAGAATGTGTGTAAGTATGTAAGGTATAAATAATTCTACAACTGTTCCCGCAATTTTAATTATCAAACCGCCGCTCATACGCGGAAAATACGGCTTTAAGTATTTTAAAAGAGTTTTCATATTTCGCCCTCTTCCCTGCTTTCCATATAAAGCTTTGCCTTATTGCTGATACGCTCAAGAACAGATTGAAAAATTTCGACCTCAGTCTCATCAATATCATCGGTTAAGTATTTATTCCATTCCCTAATAGCTTTACGTATATTCGGTAATACCTCAAGCATTTTTTCGCTCGGGTATACCCTTAAAATCCGTTTGTCGTTATCATCGGTTTTGCGTTCTACAAAGCCCTTTTCCTCGAGACTCGCGACTCCGCGCGCAACCGTGCTTTTATTAATGCATAGCTCTTTTGCCAGCTCGTCTTGTGAAATACCGGGATTTTTCGAAATAATCAAAACGTAGCTATGATATAGCGGTGATAGGGATTTGTCGTTAAGCACATCGTTTCTGTAGGCAACGGCACACCTGCTTATGGTATTAATTTTTTTCATTATAAATATCATTTAATTACCTCAAATTTATAAAAAAGTTGCAAGCACAACCGTTGCACTTGCAACTAAATTATATTATTTAATAAAGCCTTTGTCAAGCAGAAAAAATACTTGACAAACATTTGAAACAATATTATAATTAACAGCGTTAATTATGCGGGTATGGCGGAATTGGCAGACGCGCTAGATTCAGGTACTATTGCGTGAATCAAGTCTTATGTTTTCTACCAGACAAGCCGCAAATCCTTTGAAATCAAGGCTTTTAGAGATTTTAAACTTGATTTTCTAAATTTCAAAAATCTTGAATTTTGGTCGATGTCTTCCAAATGTCTACCAAAACAACAAAACTTAATAAACACATGCGGATATGGCGGAATTGGCAGACGCGCTAGATTCAGGTTCTAGTCGGGGCAACTCGGTGCAGGTTCAAGTCCTGTTATCCGCACCATCGTCCAAACCCTTTAACAATGCGGGTTTGGGCGATTCTTTATGCTTAAACACGCCTTTCATTTTTGCCTGAAAATATCTCTTTTTTCGTGGTAGACATTGGTAGACATCTTTAATTTATGTATGGGACGGCTACTTGCCGTCCTTCTTTTCTCTCTTAATACTTAAAGTCTCGGAAATCTTCCCGGCAGACTTTAACTTTGCACCGTACTCTAAATGACTATAAATATTAGCTGTTGTTGAGTAATCCGAATGGCCTAACCAATCCTGTATCTCTTTTAACGACACACCGTTTGCAAGTAAAAGTGATGCGCAGGAATGCCTTAAATCGTGATACCGAATCTTCTTAAGGTTGTTCTTTTTAATAATAATTTCAAAATGCTGTGTCAGATAGTCGGGTTTGAGTAACACACCTAAACTGTCTACACAAACATAATCAAGATAATCTTTACAGTAAGACCATTTTGCTTTCTTGCGACAGGCTTCTTGCTTTTTCTTTGTTTCGAGCAGCAGTTCCTCAATTTCAGGGATTAGCGGTAGTGTGCGGATACTTGCTTTGTTTTTAGTCGTATCCTTTTGTACCACGATTTGCTGACCATCAAGTACGGTTTTACAAACGGTATGACGGATACAAAGAGTTTTCTCCTTAAAGTCTATTGCACTCCACTTTAATCCTAAAACTTCGCTACGGCGCAATCCGTAATAGGCTGTTAGAATAATTGCAACCTCTGCAGGATCGCCTTTAATAACTTCAAACAGTTGGTTTAATTCATCTTGATTATAATGCTCGGCTATATATTTTTGTCTTTTCGGAGTCTCAATTCTTGCCGCAGGGTTCGATGGTATGTAGTCCATCTTTACTGCATAGTCAAGAGCCTTGCGGATAATGGCATGATGTTTAACTACCGAATTCCACTTAGTACCCTTTGTGAGCATTGTGTTGTAATACTCTTGAATGTCCTTCGTGGTTATATTTTGCAGGGTCATCTTCTTTTCATCAAAATACGGATTAATTCGCTGTTCTATAAAATATTGATAACCGCCGTATGTAGTGATGAGCAAGGTGCTTTTAACCATTGCAAGCCAATTAGATAAAAATTTTGAGAAGAGAATATCTTCATTAGACTTATCTGACTGCTTTTGTTTAAGCTCTAATTCAAAAGCTTCCATTCTTTCTTTTAAAATAGCTTCGGCTTTGCGAATGTTACCCTTGGCTGTAAGCCCTGTAGACTGCCATTTTTTCTTTCGCACTCCGTTTTCATCTTTATAAGAGATTACGGTGTGCAAATAACCGCGTTTTTCTTGTACGTTGCCTTTTAACATACTTCCTTCTTTCTACATACCCTAATTTCGAATACTCTCCTTCATTCGCCTTTGCAGAAATATTTACAAAGACATATAAGATATGTATGCCGTACAGACAAAGGCCGCCTGTACGGTGCTTGTTTATGCTTTTATCACGTACTTAATAATAGAACGCTTAGTAATTAAATAACGGGAAGTGTCCGGCGTATCATTCAATAATTCTAAACGACCGCTTCTTATAAGTTCATATATCTTTTTTCTTCCCATATGTAGCATATCACAAGCTTCTTTTACCGTCACGATATCTTTAAACTCGGTAAACATAACAGTATAATATTTATCCACTAGGTCAAAATCATTCAATAAGCAAACCTCCTTTTATTTAAAGTTCTGTATATGCGGTGTGCTTTAATTTGGTACACCGCATATACTATTTGTTGCACTACTTGTGCTTCTTCTCGGCAGTGTAAATTTTGGTTACACTTACACGATGATGACCAAGACTCTCGCTGAGATTACGGTCAACATCCTTTACACCGCTATCAATCAAGCGCTGTTTACGCTCCTGAGCATAGGTGTATCTAAGACCATGCCAGGTTAGCGTTTCCATTCTCGGCTTTTCGTTTTCGCCAACAAATTTAGTGCGGTTACGATAGGTAAATTTTTTCCTATTATTGATTACCCAATTTTTTAGTGATTTGATTTCCTTGTCGATACCACGATATTTGTTTTCTGAAATTAAGCAGTCACCGGGTTGCAGATTATTCATTCTCGCATACCTGTATAAGTCGGATAAAAGTTTCTTCTGCTGTGGGGTTTCTACCGGAATGGAGCGCACATAGCCTCCCTTACCTTTAACACATAACTCGCCGCGTGTAACTGCACGAGTTACATCCTCAACACGCAGCTTTGCGATTTCGTGAATACGAAGTCCAAAGCGCCAACCGATACGAATACCAAATACTACATCAGTTCTACCCATTGCATCAGCAACTGCAATAGCTTTATTGATTTCTGCTATAAGCGAGAAAGCTTTAATGCCTTTACCGAAAAATTAATTATTAAGGAATTAGGGTGCACTGAGGATAAAGCCAAACACATAATATCGGTATTATTGCGTCTCAATATACTTGCCAAAACAGTTGTAGAGGTCGGAGATGAGTTGGTTGAGGTTTATCAATTCGCACGCAGACCATCATTTGTTTCTATGCTGATTTTTGCAAGAGAAATGATTGATATTCCAAACAATTTCTATGTTAACAATCGGAGTAGGCGCAAACCTTATTTAAAGTAATAAAGCAAAGAAAATTATTGTATTTTTTGACTGTTATTTTGAACACCGGAGACAAAAATCTCGTTCTCAGGAACGGGATTTTATATTTTGAAATATTTACAAGCAAAATACTATATGTTATACTTATACAAATATACCTTTGGAGGCAAAAATGAAGTTAATACATTTATCCGACTTACATCTTGGTAAAAGACTTAATGAATTTTCTTTAATCGAAGACCAAGAATATATTCTCACAAAAGTTATTAACGCTATCGACGAGACAAGACCCGATGGCGTAATAATTGCCGGCGACGTTTACGATAAATCTATCCCTTCTGCCGAGGCTGTAGAGTTGTTTGATAATTTTTTAGTTAAACTCTCGCAGAGAAATTTAAAGGTTTTTGTCATTAGCGGTAACCACGATTCCGCCGAGCGCATTGCATTTGGAGGCAGACTTATGGACAAAAGCGGTATTTATATGTCACCGGTATATAGCGGCAACATTTCACCAATAACCCTCAATGATAAATACGGCGAAATAAATTTTTACCTTCTCCCCTTCTTAAAGCCCACAAACGTAAGAAAATATCATCCCGACAAAGCTATCGATTCATATACCGATGCATTAAAAATAGCAATTGATGAAATGATGATAGATAAAAACTCACGTAACGTATTGGTAACACATCAATTTGTTACGGGTTCGATTCGCAGTGAATCTGAAGATATTTCGGTGGGCGGAACAGATAACGTTGATGCTTCGGTATTTAACGATTTTGACTACGTTGCATTGGGGCACATACACCGTTCGCAAAAATGTACGTCCAACCATATTCGTTACAGCGGTACTCCCCTTAAATATTCTTTTTCAGAAGCAAATGATCAAAAAACAATAACGGTTGTTAATATCAATGAAAAAGGAAAGGTGGATTTGGAATTCATTCCGCTTTATCCGAAGCGCGATATGGTAGAAATTAAAGGTACCTTTAACGAATTAACTCTTAAAAGCTTTTGGGAAAACACTACACTAATCAGTGACTATTTACACGTTACCTTAACCGACGAAGACGACGTACCCGATGCGCTTACGAAGCTTCGTGTTATATATAAAAACATTATGAAGTTTGATTACGATAACGTAAGGACAAGAACAAATAACGCTATTACAGGTGCCGAAGCAGTTGAAGAAAAGCAACCCTTCGAGCATTTTTCCGACTTCTTTTTATTGCAAAACGGTCAAGATATAAGTGATGAGCAAGCAGATTTTGTAAAAAGAATTGTTGAAGAAATTTGGGAGGAAGAGTAATGAGACCGCTTAAGCTTACAATATCGGCCTTTGGACCGTATTCATCCGTTACCGAATTTGATTTTGAAAAATTGGGCACCAACGGCATTTATTTAATTACAGGTGACACAGGTGCGGGTAAAACAACCATTTTCGACGCAATAACCTATGCACTGTACGGCAGCACAAGCGGAGAAACTCGCGACGTTTCAATGCTCAGATCAAAATATGCCGACGATAACACCAAAACAGAAGTGGTCCTTACTTTCAGTTATCGCGATAAAGTATATAAAATCACCCGCAATCCCGAATACGAGCGCGCCGCAATACGCGGTGATAAATTGACAAAGCAAGCCGCAGGCGCTACACTCGAGTTCTTTGACGGCAGAAACCCGATAACACGACTTACTGACGTTAACAATGCTGTGAGACAAATTATCGGAATTGATAAAAATCAATTTTCTCAAATTGCTATGATTGCCCAAGGGCAGTTTTTAAAGCTGCTGCATGCATCCACAAAAGACAGAATTGAAATTTTTCGTCATATTTTTAAAACAGAATTATACTTCAGCCTGCAAAACAGACTTAAGGAGGAAACAATCTGTCTCGAAAGCAAATGCAGTAAAATTAAAGCCAGTTTAAATCAGTATATAAACGGTATTGCTTGTGATGAATCTAATCCCGAATATGCCGATGTCGCAAAAGCAAAACAAAATGAAATAACTACCGAAGACACCATTGAGCTTATAAAAAAATTAATTTTAACGGACGAGGAAGCCGATAAATCGGTGAATTTGAAAATTAACCGATTAAATATAAGTCTTGATGAAATTAAAGCTATTATATCAAAAGCACAAGATATAATTACTGCCAAGGAAGAGCTTAAAATCAATGAAGCTGCATTATTAAGTGAAGCAACAAATAAAGACTTGCTTAAAGATACTGTTGAAAATGAAAAGGCTCGGCAACCTAAAGCTAAGGAATATAACGATATCGCTTCACAGTTAAAGGCGTTTTTACCCGATTATGACGAGCTTCAAGAAAAGCAGGAGCTTTATTTAAAAAACAAAGAGTTTCTGGAAAGCAGTATTTTAATAATAGAAAAATTAAAATCAAGAATAAGCCTGCTTGAGGATGATATCAAAAAGCTTATTGAAGAAGAAAAATCTCTGCAAAAAATCGGCGAAGAAAAAATTAAAGCAGAAAACGAAATAAAAACGCTTAAAGATGCAGCGAACAAATTGGTAATTCTTGAGAAATCAATTAATGCCTTAAATTCGCTGCAGAAGGACTATCGAGTTGCCGTTGATGATTATAATGGTAAACAGCAATCATCCGATATGCTTGAAAACCAATTCAGAACACAAAACACGGCATACCTTAATGCACAAGCAGGAATCCTTGCCGATACACTCATAAGCGGTGAGCCATGCCCTGTTTGCGGTTCGCTGTCGCACCCCAAAATTGCAGTGAAACCAGAATGCGCTCCAACGAAAGAACAGCTTGAGGTTTTGCTCAACAGAGCTGATAAAGCAAAATCTGATGCCGATGATGCACGCACCAAATGTAGTGCATTAAAGGGAGCGATAAAGGAAAAAGAGGAAGTCATAAAACAAGAAATTTTACAGCAAATTGGCGAATATAGTACTGACGAAGCGAAATCTGTTATAAAAGTAAAGCTCAGCGATGTTACTGCAAAATCAGACAAGCTTTCTTTAACTGTTAAGGATTTGCAAGATAAAATTAAAAGAAAAGAAGAAATTGAACAGCTATTGCCACAAAAGGAAGAAGCCCTTTTAAAGACGAACGGCGAGCTTGCCGATATTAACGATAGGGTCACCAAAACAAGCGTCGAGAACACCTCTTTGGAAAAGCGTATCGATGTGCTTAAACAAAAGCTTATTTATAAAACAAAAACCGAAGCTGTTGCAAATATAAATGCTTTATCAGCTTCTGCCGACGAAATTGTTAAGGCTTATAACGATGCCGTTGAAGCATTAAATAAATGTGAGCAGAATATTGCATCGCTAAAATCGGTTAATGAGCAAATTATTAAGCGTATTGGTGAAGGCACTACTGTTAACCTTGAAGAAGAAAAGGAAAAACAGCTTTTAATTGAAAAGGAAATAAACGAGCTAATTGCTAAATCAAAGCTTATTCACAGCAGAATTATAACCAATGAAACTGTACTGAATAATGTTTTGGATAAGTCGGGTGATTTAATAGCTGCAGAGGCTCGCCTAACTATGGTAAAAGCGCTATCGGATACAGCTAACGGAAAAACAAAAGGTAAAGAAAAGATAATGCTGGAAACATATATTCAAATGCACTATTTCGACCGAATAATAAATCGAGCCAATCTACGGCTTTTTGTTATGACAAACGGTCATTATGATTTAATACGCAGTAAGGATGCATTATCGAAGAGCGGACAAAGCGGCTTAGACCTTGACGTTATCGACCATTATAACGGTACCCAAAGAAGCGTTAAATCGTTATCGGGTGGTGAATCTTTTTTAGCTTCCCTTGCTTTAGCGCTGGGACTTGCCGATGAAATACAAGAAAATGCAGGTGGTATTAAGCTTGATACTATGTTCGTAGACGAAGGTTTCGGCTCGCTTGATGACGAAACACTTGCCTTGGCAATGAAGGCTTTAAATTCACTTGCCGATGCTAACCGACTTGTCGGCATTATTTCGCACGTCGGAGAGTTAAAGCAAAAAATTGATAAGCAAATCGTGATAACCAAGGACAAAAACGGCGGCAGTACTGCCGAAATTGTAATTTAATTTAAATTAAGGCAAATTTTACTTAAAAACCGATAAATAATGATAATTGTAAACAATTATCATATATGGTAAAATTATGCTTGGTGATTAATAAAATGAAGCATATAACTGTGGGACGTGAGTTTAGCAAGGGCAAAATTGCCTTTTGTGAATGCGTTAAAGAAGAGTCCCTTAACAACCTAAGTATTTTAAATGATTGCTTTTGTTTACTTATTATTTCCAATGGCTCAGCTCAATTTAAAGTAAATGATAAGCAATTTACAGCAACTGCTCCATGTTTTGTTTGTTTTAGCGAAGAAGCCGAGCCTATTGTAATAAAACAAAGCAACCTTACCTGCTCCGCTGTGTACTTTCACCCAAAGTTTTTAAACGTGAATATGTGCTTTGGGTTGCTACGCTCGGGAAGATATTCGGATATTGCGCAAAATCACGATATGTTTTTACTTCGTCCGTTTATCGACAACAAATACGTTGTAAACATACCAACGTCACTAATTGATAAAATACTGAGCATTTTTGACGGTATGGAAAGTGAACTGAGAATTCAGCGCGACTGGTATTGGTCCTGCCGCAGTCGTTCCTATTTTATGGAAATGATTATTGCGCTTGAACGGTTGTATTCTTATATGAATTACGAAGGCGGCGATAACAGCAACACAAAGCCTTCAAACCCAAAAATCAAAGAAGCTTTGCTATATATTGAAGGTAATTATATGGAGAATATTACTTTGCATAATATTTCCGCAGTATCAGGGCTTAATCATACCACCTTAACACAGCTGTTTAAAACAGAAACAAACAAAACACCAATGGAATACGTAACCTCATACAGAATGAAGATAGCGAAAAAGCATCTCGCTTTTACCGAAATCCCCATCAAAGACGTTGCGGGTCGTTGCGGTTATAAAACAGTACAGCATTTTGGACGTGTATTTAAAGCGACAACCGGAATGACACCTGCGCTATTTAGAAAAACGGCTATTGCAAAGCGAAAAGAGGAAATAAAATAAAGGAGTGACAAAATTGAAAAAGCGTTTATTATCTGAAATGCCCAAAGAATTAAACGATAAACTTTCCGATTCTAAACTTAACTACGGTAAAGTTCTTGTTTACGCTCAGGCTGATATGAATGAAGCTTGTGATTTTTGTGACAGCGTTCTTATTCTTTGCGAAGATTGTCTGATTTTCGGAAAATCAACAAAAACTAACAACGGACATAAATCGGGTAAAATGCTTTGGAATATAAGTTTTGAGGATTTTACTTTTGATAAGTATGATTTATCCGTTTTGTCCTCACCTGCCGTTGATTTGCTTGTTGTCGGAGGTATTTTCCGCGTAAACGTTGAGTCTAAAGAAAAAGTACTCTGTACATTTACAAACAGCTGCAAAGGAAGAGTTAATAAGCTTTGCGGAATACTTAAGGATTTATTAGACAATAAGGAAATAATAGAAGAACGACTGAGCGAAGAGGAGCACGAGGAATTTTGTCCAAAATGCGGAACACCGTATCCCGACAGAAACCGCAAGGTTTGCCCACAGTGTATGGATAAACGGAAAATCTTTTTCCGTCTCGGTTCTTTTTTTACACCCTTTAAAAAGGAACTGATAATAATTTGTATTATTTGTATTTTAGGGTCCCTGATGTCATCTGTTTGGCCGCTGCTAAACGGTACTTATTTATACGACGGTGTACTTGCAAAGAACAATACAATATTACCCTTTTCTGCTTTTAACGTTGAAGATTTCTTTTTGTTATTACTGTTTTTAGCCTTGGCAATGGCAGGAACAAAGCTTTTGCAGCAAGTATTCGGCATTATCCAAGGCAGACTCGTTGCCAAAATAGTTCCTTCTGTTGTAAATACTCTAAAAAAGAAGGTTTTCAGCTCTATCCAACGCTTGTCGGTATCCTTTTTCACCGATAAACAAACCGGCGGATTAATGTCGCGAATAACTCAAGATGCAACGCAGGTATCCGATATTTTTATCGACGGCATCCCCTTTATTTTACCCAACCTTTTTACTATAATTTTTTCCTGCTATTTTATGTTCAAAACAAATTGGTTACTTGCCTTAACCGCAATAATAACGTTACCTCCCGCTTTAATTATCAGTGTAAAGCTTGAGCCGATTTTATGGCACTATAACAGCAGACAGTTCCAAACGAGCCGTAATTTTCGTTCAAAGCTTAACGACAATATTTCGGGTGCACGAGTTATACGCGCCTTCGGTAAAGAGGACAGCGAGTCGGCAAGACTCAAAGCAGGCAGCGAATATATAGCCGATGCTCAAACCGACACAATGAAGTTTGATTTAAAATTCACGCTACTTTATCAAATTACCAATACTCTGTCCTCACTTTTCACTTGGGTAATCGGCGCCTTATTCGTTTTGGCAATTTTTAAGCCACAGCTTTCATACGGTAATCTTATAACCTTTACCGGTTACGTATCTTTGCTTTCGGGTCCTGCCGACTTCTTTTCCTACATATTCCGTTGGTGGTCCTCATCAATGAATTCAGCGCAACGTATTTTTGAAATTTTAGATGCTCACTCCGACCTTCAAGAAGTCGTTACCCCAATAGTACTCGACGACGTTAAAGGAAAGATCGAACTAAAAAACGTCACCTTCGGTTATGAAGAAAACCGCGACGTACTTAAGGATATTACTCTCAGCGTAAAGCAAGGCAAAATGCTTGGTATAGTCGGAAAATCGGGCGCGGGCAAAACTACGCTCGTTAACCTAATCACCCGTTTATACGACCCAAATTCAGGTAACATATATTTGGACGGAGTCAACCTTAGGGACCTAACCTTTGAGCAAATACGAAAAAATGTTGCTCTTGTCAGTCAGGAAACTTATATTTTTAAAGGAACGATTTTTGAAAACATAGCCTATGCTAACCCGTCGGCAAGTAAAAGCGAAATAATTAACGCATCAATTTCAGCGAGCGCCCACGACTTTATTTGCAAGCTTCCCGACGGTTACGATACACTTGTAGGAAGCGGCGGGAGAAGCTTATCGGGCGGCGAAAAGCAAAGAGTATCTATCGCACGAGCAATTTTAGCTAATCCTAAAATTCTAATACTTGATGAAGCTACGGCGGCTGTAGATACAGAAACCGAGAGAAACATACAAAATTCTCTGTCACAGCTTATAAAAAACCGCACCACCATTTCAATTGCTCACAGACTATCTACCCTTAGAGATGCAGATGAGCTTATAGTTATTGAAGACGGTAAAATAACCGAGCAAGGAACGCACAGCGAGCTTGTAAGTAAGAAAGGCGCATATTATAAGCTGTTGCAAATACAAAGTAAAGCACTTGCAATGCGAGGAATAGGCGATTAAAGGAGGTAAAAATATGAGTGAAGATATTTTAAAGCATGAAGAAGAAAAACTCGAAGAATTGTTAAAAATTAACTACCTAACGCCAAATAATTCCGTATTTAGAAAAACAGAAGGCGGTTTTTCTGCACTAACCTTTAACGGAACCGATTACGGTCACGTTAATTTAATCAGAGCTTTCCCCTTTTCAGCACCCGACGAATTTATATCGGTTCGTAAAATAGACGGAAAAAATGAAGAAATCGGAATAATAGAAAAGCTTAACATTTTCGACAAGGATACTGTCGAACTTATTAATAAACAGCTCGAAATTCGTTATTTTATGCCCGAAATCATAAAAATTATTTCCATCAAGGAGGAATATGGCCACGCATATTGGACTGTGCTAACCAATAAAGGTACCTGTAATTTTACAAGTGCTGCCGGTTCTTCCGGGGCTGTAATTCAGCTTGACAAAAGAGTAATTATTAAAGATTCGTCGGAAAATAGATACGAAATTAAAGACATAAGCTTGCTTTCACAAAAAGAATTAAAAAAACTTGAACTTTATTTGTGAGGCCTTTGAGGAATTATTATGAAATTAAACCTTACTCTTCCAAAAGCTTATAAGGATAAGCTTGAAAAGGTAACTGTTGAGCCTCCCGTTTATTGTATAAAAACCGATTTAAATTCAAAAGGATTTTATTCCGATAACGTTTACGTAGGCACAACCTTAACGCATGTTTTCTACTTTGAAAAATCGAAATGTGAAATTATACCCATTGGTGACTGTGAAATTTTTTACTGTCGGAATCAGGTTAACGGCGCTGTATTATCTTATAAGGTCAGCGGTGAAGAAATTATGCTGGCGCGCTGTACTATGAATAAAATCGCCCATTTTGCCTGCATTACCAAAGGTATAAATCTGATTATTAACGGCAATACCCAAAAGCGTGTCACCTTAAACGAAAAGGAAAAAATCTGCAGTAAATGCGGAAGAATACTTCCGGGGACTAAAAGATGTCCAAAATGCGATAATAAGCACTCTAACATAAAAAGGCTGCTAAATATTTGCAAGCCTCATCTGCCCATTTTATCAGTGGTATTCTTTTTAATGCTGATAGGCAGTGCTTTAAGCTTATTTCAACAACACGTTTTAAGGCAATTTATAGATAATTGCTTACGAACAGGCAACGGAACACTTAATAACGTGCTTATTTTCCTTGCGGTATATTTTTCAATTTTACTTTTGACTATCGTCGGGATGCTTATACGCCATTATTTATGCAATAAGCTGGGAATTAAAATTGCAAGCGATTTGCGAATTACTGTAAGTAATCACATCCAAACACTTTCGATGTCATCAATTCAAAAAAGGAGCACAGGCGAACTTATTGAGCGCGTTACAGGTGATACCTTCAACGTCAGAAGATTTATAACCGACTCCTTTTGCAATATGTTCAGCCAGCTTATCACATTAATAGTTTTAGTCATAGTAATGGTTATAATGAATTGGAAGCTCGCTCTTTGCGCATTCGCTTTCGCTCCTCTGATAATTGTGTTTTCACGAACGTTTTGGCCAAAAATAAGAAAAATTTACCATAGACAATGGCGAAAAACCGACCGTATGCAAAACAAGCTTCAAGACGTGCTTTCAGGTATACGGATAGTTAAAACCTACGGTAAAGAAAAAAGCGAAGTTATGGAGTTTGACAGACTTAACGATGAATTAAGAGACGTACAAACGAGCAACGAAAAATTCTTTGCTACCTTCTTCCCTATTCTTTCCCTATTAATTGCCTTCGGTTCATATTTAATTGTATATCTCGGCGGTCGTGACGTACTAAACGGTGCAATGACACCGGGTCAGCTTATGCAATTTATTGCTTATTCGGGAATGCTGTTGGGCCCGCTAAACTGGATGTCGTTTTTACCGCGCAGTATTGTCAGAACAACAACAAGCCTTGAAAGAATATACGATGTTCTCGACGAGAAACCTGAAATAGTTTCCAAAAGCAACGCGATTAAACACGATATTGAAGGTAACATTAGGGTTACCGACGCTGTTTTCGGTTACAGAAGCTACGATCCCGTTCTTGACGGAGTAAGCCTTGAAGTAAAACAGGGCGAAATGATAGGATTGGTTGGTTCATCGGGGTGCGGTAAATCAACCTTTATAAACCTTATTATGCGTTTGTATGACCTCGACGAGGGCTCAATAGAGGTTGATGGCATAAACATTAAGGACATTGATGTTAGTCACTACCACAGCCAAATTGGTGTAGTTTTGCAGGAAACCTTTCTGTTTGGCGGGACCGTTCTTGATAATATTCGTTTTGCAAAGCCGAATGCTTCTTTTGAAGAAATAATTTCAGCCGCTAAAAGCGCAAATGCCCACGAATTTATCTGCAAATTGCCCGATGGCTATAACACCTATATCGGTGAAAAGGGTCACAAGCTTTCGGGTGGAGAAAAACAAAGGATAGCAATCGCTCGCGCAATACTTACCAATCCGAAAATACTTATACTTGACGAGGCAACCTCAGCGCTTGATACAGAAAGCGAATATCAGGTACAGCAAGCACTTGAGAGGCTTAGAAAGAACAGAACGACCTTTGCCATTGCTCACCGCCTGTCCACTCTTCGCTGTGCCGACCGAATCGCTGTTATAAACGATAAAAAAATAGCTGAAATCGGCACTCATAACGAATTGCTTAAATTAAAAGGTATTTATTACGGTTTAGTTACCGCACAGCTCAAAATGAGTAAAACTGCCGAATAATATAACAGTCCCCTATTCGGGAGTTGGTCTTAGGGACAAATTGGTTTTTCAGATAAATTTGTACGCTTTTTTGTTTTGAAAACTTGTAAGACACAAAGTATTACTGCGTTTTCGCAACTGCAAAATCGAAACAAATTTATTCTTACAAAACTGCTTGCACCTAAAAAAGATAAATTTTTAGTGGAATAAAAGGCGAAAAGCCGTGGTAATGCTGACGCATACCACGGCTTTTTAACACATTAGAACGCAAAAATTTGCTTT
>JAFVIF010000073.1 GCA_017474125.1 Clostridia bacterium | reverse complement strand
TTTCGGCTGCTTTTATTTTTTGAGGTGAAGAAATGTTCAAACCCAATATTAAGCTTTCAAGAATTACCGATATTACTGTTGAGCTTTTAGATAAAAAGAATATTAAAGGGCTTATTTTAGACGTTGATAATACTCTGTCTACCCACCACGGTATGACCCTTGTGGACGGTCTTGAGGCTTGGATTTCTGCTATGGAAAATGCGGGCATTAAGCTTATGATTCTTTCTAATTCTAAGGAAAAAAGAGTGAAGCCGTTTGCCGAAAAAATCGGCTTGCCGTTTAGCTCCTTGGGTTGTAAGCCGTTGCCCTTTGGATATATGAAGGTTAAAAGACGTATGGGTCTTAAAAGGAGAGAGGTTGCCATTGTGGGCGACCAAATGTTTACCGACGTTTTGGGCGGCAATTTTTACGGTATTACTACCATAATGACCGACTTGATACTTGCCGAGGATAAGCCAAGCTTTATTATAAGGCGTAAGCTTGAAAAGAAATTTCTTAAGAAAATGAAGGTGGAAAACGGTTATGGCTGCTAAGTTTGGACCTGCCGGAACAAGTGACGATTTTAAGGCTTTAGGTTATAAGCATTCTATTGAGGTGCCTGCGTTTTTGGTGCAAAAGGGTCTTGACCATTTTGAATACCAATGCGGCAGAGGTGTTAATATCGGACTTGATAAGGCCAATGAACTCGGCAAGGCCTTTGATGATAAAGGACTGAGCGTTTCTCTTCACGCACCTTATTATATTTCTATGTCGTCGGTTGAAGAGGAAAAGCGTCTTAATTCGGTTAACTATATTTTGCAAAGTGCCGCCGCCGTTAACGCTATGGGCGGTGACAGAATTATTGTGCATACCGGCTCCTGCGGTAAAATAAGCAGGGAGGAGGCTTTAAGCCTTGCAAGTGATACAATGCGTCTTGCTTTAAAAGCTTTAAAGCGAGAGGGCTTTGAGCATATTCATATTTGTCCTGAAACCATGGGCAAAATAAATCAGCTCGGCACCTTAGAGGAGGTTATCGCTCTTTGCAAAATTGACGACGGTATTATACCTTGTATAGATTTCGGACATCTTAACGCGAGGACGATGGGCGAGGTGAACAGCAGGGAGGCCTTTTTGCATATTTTAAATGCTATTGAAAACGAGCTCGGAAGTGACAGATTAAAGGTCTTTCATTCTCATTTTTCGAAAATTGAGTATACCACGGGTGGTGAAAAGCGTCACCTTACCTTTGAGGATACGGTATACGGTCCCGATTTTGAGCCTCTTATGGAGCTTGTTTATAAAAAACAGCTTTCTCCTGTTTTTGTGTGCGAATCTGCAGGCACTCAGGCTGACGATGCTCTGGCTATGAAAAATTATTACAATTCTTTGAAGGGATAAGAAATGATTAATCTTGACAGTTATATTTCTTCGTCGTCTGCCGTGCTTATTTGTACCGAGGTAAACAGGTTTTATTTAAGCGGCATGAAATCCTCGGACGGTTATATGCTTTTAAGCGCGGTCGGTAGCTTTTTGCTTGTTGACGGAAGATACTACGAGGCCGCTACCAAAAAAACCTATTCGGGTATAAAAGTAATTTTACTTGAAAGGCTTTCGAAACAGCTTAACGACCTTATTAACCGTTTCGGCATTAAAACCCTTTATACCGAAACCCAAATAACCGTTTCGCACCTTGCTACCTTGAATTCAATAATTAACTGTACGGTTGAAGCAAATCAAGCCTTAACCGAGGAATTGCTTGTTGCAAGAAGTGTGAAAAGTGAAGAGGAAATCGAAAAAATAATTCACGCTCAGCGTATTGCCGAAGCGGCATACAGCGAGGCGCTCAATTTTATTAAGGCAGGCAGAAGCGAAAGGGAAATAGCCCTTTTTCTTGACTACGAAATGCAAAAGCGCGGAAGCGAAGGCGTTTCCTTTGAAACTATTGCGGTTTCGGGTGAAAATTCCTCCCTTCCTCACGGTGTGCCGGGGGATAGGGTTTTGCAAAACGGCGACTTTTTAACCCTTGATTTCGGTGCGGTTTATTGCGGCTACCACAGTGATATGACCCGTACCGTTGCCATAGGCGGTGTGAGTGAAAAAATGCAAGGCGTTTACGAGCTTGTGCTTAAAGCTCAAAGTGCCGCAATAGAAAAAATAATTGAGGGCGTTAGCTGTAAGGCTGTAGATGCCGCCGCAAGGGATATAATAACCAAGGCGGGATTTGCAGGCTGTTTTAATCATAGCACGGGTCACGGCGTGGGTCTTGAAATTCACGAATACCCGCGCCTTTCAAACCGAAGCGACGATAAGCTTAAAAACGGTCAGGTTGTCACGGTTGAACCGGGTGTTTATTTACAGGGTGTTTTTGGGGTGAGAATAGAGGATATGATTGTTACCCGAAAAAATACAAGACAAAACTTGACAAATGCCCCTAAAACGCTTATAATTCTATAATAGTAGTTGAATATGGGAATTGTACTAAAAGTGTAATTAATAGTATAATAATATTCGTAAGAATATATTTTGGAGGAATAAATTTATGTTAAGTGCAGGAGATTTTAGAAACGGCCTTACCTTTGAAGAAGACGGCAACGTACTTCAGGTTGTAGAGTTTCAGCATGTAAAACCCGGTAAAGGTGCTGCGTTTGTAAGAACCAAAACCAGAAACGTTATTACCGGTGCTATCATTGAAAAGAGCTATAACCCCAGTGCTAAGTTCCCCGTTGCTTACGTAGAGCGTAAGGATATGGAATATTCATACAATGACGGCGACCTTTACTATTTTATGGACCCCGAATCCTACGAGCTTGTTCCCGTTAACAAGTCGGAGCTTGGAGAAGGCTTCAAGTTTGTTAAGGAAACCATGATTTGTAAAATTCTTTCCTACAAGGGAAAGGTATTCGGTATGGAGCCTCCTACCTTTGTTGAGCTTCAGGTTACCGAAACCGAGCCCGGCTTTAAGGGTGATACCGCTACTAATGCAACCAAGCCCGCAACTCTCGAAACCGGTGCTGAAATCAGAGTGCCTCTCTTTATTAACGAGGGCGATATGATCCGTATTGACACCCGTACCGGTGAATATATGGAAAGAGCATAATCAAAGGAGATAATTAATATGACTATCACCGAAAAGGCTGCTTACATTAAGGGTCTCGCTGAAGGCCTTGAGCTTGATGCATCTACTAAAGAGGGCAAGGTGCTTGCCGCTATTATTGATTTGCTTTCCGATATCACCATTGATCTTGAGGATACCGAGGACGCTTGTGCTGAGCTCGCTGAACAGATTAATGCCGTTGATGAGGACCTCGCTGAGCTTGAAGACTTCATTTATGAAGAGTACGAGGATGAAGATGACGAGGAAGATTGCGACGGTTGTTGCTGTTGCGACGAGGAAGATGACGAGCTTTACGAGGTTGAATGCCCAAATTGTCACGATATAATTTATATCGACGACAGAATGCTTGAGGATGAGGGTATGACCTGTCCTAATTGCGGCACCAATCTTGAATTCGATTTGGAAGAAGAAATCGAAGAAGAATAAGTTTTAAAAAAGCACCTTTTATAGGTGCTTTTACTTTAGGAGTGTTTTTATGACGGCGACCGATTTTAAAATTGAATACAGTGCAGTTGCTGAACAAAGGGGCAGTAGTGTTCCGGTAGTTATTGTTGCCGCAGGCTCATCCTCGCGTATGGGTGGCGTTAACAAAATTTTTGCGTCGGTTGCAGGTGTGCCCGTTATTGCAAGAACAATGCTCGCCTTTCAGCGCAACGCTATGGTGAGTGAAATTGTTGTTGTGACACAGGAAGCGTATATTGCCGATATTAAAAAGCTTTGTGATGAGTATATGATTACGAAAATTGCTTGCGTAACAAAAGGCGGCAACGACAGGCTTTCCTCGGTGCTTAACGGACTTAACGTGTTAAACGGCGACTCTGTGGGAGTTATGATTCACGACGGCGCCCGTCCATTCCCGTCGGACACTCTTATTACTAAAATGGCAAAGGCGGCTTTAGAACATGATTGCTCGGTATGTGCAGTTGCTGTTAAGGATACCATTAAAGAAAAGGGTGAAAGGGTACAAACTCCCGAGCGCAGTCGCTTTGTGGCGGTACAAACTCCTCAGTCTTTAAACTATTTAAAGTATAAGGAGCTTTTAATGAATGCCTATAATAAGGAACAATTTACCGACGACGCTTCGGTAATGGAAAAGGCGGGATTTAATACCGTCATAATTGACGGAGAGGAAAGTAATATTAAAATTACAACTCCCATTGACCTTATTTTGGCGGAGGCTATTGCTAAGGAGGAAGGAAAATGCGAATAGGACACGGCTACGACGTGCACCGTTTTGTTGAGGGTAGACCGCTTTTTTTGGGCGGTGTTGAAATTCCCTTTGAAAAAGGCCTTTTAGGACATTCCGACGCCGACGTTTTGTTGCACGCAATATGCGATGCCCTGTTGGGCGCGGCGGCACTTCCCGATATCGGCAGGCTTTTTCCCGATAATGATGATAAATACAAGGGTATCGACAGCAAGCTTATTTTAAAGGAAGTGGGCGCTAAAATCTTTGAAAATGGCTATTGCATAGTGAATATTGATGCAACGGTTATTGCCCAAAAGCCGAAGCTTTCTCCTTACGTTGAAGCAATGCGTATAATAATTGCCGAAGCGTTAAATATTGACGTTTCCCAAATTAACGTAAAGGCCACCACCGAAGAGGGCTTAGGCTTTACGGGTGAGCTTTTGGGAATTTCGGCCCATTGCGTTTGCATTATTGATTGATAATTTTTGCATTTCTACCATACAATAGTAGGGGTGGTAGATATGAAGCTTTATTTTGCTTTTAATAAGGTGTATGCAGTTATTATGCTCAGCTTTTTGCTTTTCGCCCTTGCCGTATGCAGTACGGCTTTGGGTGTGAAAAACGAGGTTTATCTTAAAAACGAGGGGCAAAGAGCGGCCTATTTAAAGCAGTACGGTTATTCTGTTTTTGTTCCCGAAACGGTTAAGGAAATTGTTATACCCTTTAGCTTTAAGGGTGATTATCTTACCGAAGCATTACAGCTTAGCGGCTTTAATATTAAAGCCTTTCGCGGAAAAAGCTTATGGGAATATACCTACGCATATAACGGTAATTTAATTCGTATTATCACCGACGGTGATAAATTAGTGGGCGCGTTCTTTCTTGATTGTATTAATGGCAGAGCGTACCCCTTGGCAGGTGAAAACGTTGGCACAAATAAGACTGGATAAATTTATATCAAACCAAACCTTGCTTACCCGTAGCGAGGCCCGTAAGGCCGTATATTGCGGCAGGGTGGCTGTAAACGGCGAAATTGTAAGGTTGATTGATATGAAAATTGATGAAAATGCGGCTAAGGTGACCTTGGACGGAGAAGAAATTTCCTTTGAAAAATACGTTTATCTTATTATGAATAAGCCTAAGGGTGTGCTGTCGGCAACCGACGATAAACGGGATAAAACGGTGGTTGATTTATTGCCCGAAAGCTATCAAAAACGTAATATATTTCCTGCGGGCAGACTGGACAAGGATTCTACGGGTATGATTTTACTTACCGACGACGGTGAATTTGCTCACCGTATAACCGGCCCTAAGCATCACATTGAAAAGTCGTATATAGTAGGCCTTGACGGTGAAATAACCGACGAGGTTATGGTCGGTTTTAAAAACGGCGTTACGCTTTACGACGGTCAAGAATGCCTTTCTGCGGTTTGTGAAAAAATAAATTCCACTACCGCAAGGGTGATTCTAACCGAAGGAAAATATCATCAAATTAAAAGAATGTTCGGCGTGTACGGCTTGGGAGTTGTCAGTTTGCACCGTGAAAGAATTGGAAATATGTTCCTTCCGAGCGATTTGCAATCGGGCGAGTTTTGCAAAATTGACCCCGAAGCATTAATAATTCGTAATAAATAAGGCATTTCTTATGCAATATTGACAAAATCAACCTATTAAGATTTTCTATTTTAACTATAGTAATTTTTATAACAGTTTGGTATAATATCTTAGTAAAATTATGTCATTCCAATTAGGAGGTCACAAACAATGGCAAGCTTATCACTTCGCAACGTATACAAAAAGTATCCCGGTGGCGTAGTAGCAGTTTCCGATTTCAACCTTGAAATCAAGGACAAGGAATTTATTATTCTTGTTGGTCCTTCAGGTTGCGGTAAATCTACTACTCTTCGTATGGTAGCCGGTCTTGAAGAAATTTCTGACGGTGAAGTTTACATCGGCGATCGTCTCGTAAACAACGTTGCTCCTAAAGATCGTGATATTGCAATGGTTTTCCAGAACTATGCACTTTATCCTCATATGTCTGTTTTTGATAATATGGCATTCGGTCTTAAACTTCGTAAAACTTCTAAAGACGAAATTCGTCGCCGTGTTGAAGAGGCTGCTCGTATCCTTGATATCGAACACCTTCTCGAAAGAAAGCCGAAGGCTCTTTCCGGTGGTCAGCGTCAGCGTGTTGCTTTAGGTCGTGCAATCGTACGTGAGCCTAAGGTATTCCTTCTTGACGAACCTCTTTCCAACCTTGACGCTAAGCTTCGTGCACAGATGCGTACCGAAATTTCCAAGCTTCATCAGAGACTGGGTACTACCTTTATTTACGTAACCCACGACCAGACCGAGGCTATGACCATGGGTACCAGAATTGTTGTTATGAAGAGTGGCTTTATTCAGCAGGTTGATACTCCTCAGAACCTTTATCTCTATCCTTGCAACCTCTTCGTTGCAGGCTTTATCGGTTCTCCCCAGATGAACTTTATCGATTGTAAGCTTCTTAAGGAAGCTGACGGCTTCTACGTTGAATTCGGTTCCGACGATACCAAGACCCGTGCAGGTGTTAAGTTTAAGATTAAGTTACCCGAGTCTAAGAACAAGGATAACTGTCTTGAAGCTTATGCAGGCAAGGAGGTTATTATGGGTATCCGTCCCGAAAACGTTCATAACGAAGAAGACCTTCTTGAAACCTATGCAGCAGGTATCGTAGAAGCAAAGGTTGAAGTTACCGAGCTTATGGGTGCAGAAACCTACCTTTATATGGATTGCGAAACTCACGCAATCAACGCTCGCGTTGCTCCTACCAACACTGCTCGTCCCGGTGACGTTATCAAAATTGCTCTCGAGCCCGAGAAGATTCACCTCTTCGATAAGGATACCGAGAAAACCATTACCAACTAATTTGGTTATTATTCAGCCGCTCGTTAAGAGCGGCTGTTTTTTTACAAAATTACACCAATATTTTATACAATAGTGTATTTACAAAATAAGTGGTTATGGTATAATGTTTAATATTAAAAGTACTTAAAAAGGTGAAAGAGTATGAAAAGAGTTATAAGTATTGTATTGATTTTGGTGTTGATGTTTTCTTTATGTTCCTTCGGTGTCAGCGCCGCTCCCGAAGACCAAAAGCAAATTAAAATTCTCGCTATCGGTCACAGTTATTCCAATAACGCAACTCAGTATATCAACAGTATTGCTTACAGTATGGGATTGAACGTTAGTGTTACCAGCCTTTAC
>JAFVIF010000072.1 GCA_017474125.1 Clostridia bacterium | reverse complement strand
TTACAAAACTGCTTGCACCTAAAAAAGATAAATTTTTAGTGGAATAAAAGGCGAAAAGCCGTGGTAATGCTGACGCATACCACGGCTTTTTAACACATTAGAACGCAAAAATTTGCTTTTTTAGGCATTTTATCCCTAAGACCAACTCCCGTTTCTTGGGGACTGTTTATCTTTACAAAATTAGTAAATAATGATATATTAGACGTAACAAAGCTTGGGGGTGTTTAAATGAAAACTATTGCAGATATTTATAAATACGGAAAAGGTCCTTCCAGCTCACACACAATGGGGCCGGAAAAAGCGGCAATGCTTTTTTTGGAAAAATATCCAAATGCTGACAATTATGAGGTAACCCTATACGGCTCCCTTTCCAAAACCGGCAAGGGACACCTTACCGATTTCGTAATATCCGAAGTATTCAGCGGCAAAAACTACAACATAACATTTAATAACGAAAAAACCGATCTATTGCACCCTAATACAATGGATTTTTGTGCATACAAAAATAATACGCAAATAGGCTTTATGCAGGTACTCAGTATCGGCGGCGGCGAAATTCACGTTGTTGGCACAAAATCGAAGCACCTGCCTGATATATATCCTCACACAAATTTTACCGATATAAAAGAATTTTGTACCGATAAAGGTATCACCATATTTGATTACATTAAAAGCGTTGAACCGAAGGAAACCTTTGATCACCTTGCATTTGTATGGGAAAAAATGAAGGAAAGCGTTAAAACCGGGCTCAAAACACAAGGCACTATACCCGGTTCTTTAAAGCTGACTCGAAAAGCAGGATATCTTTTCAGCCAAAAGCATTTTGACGAGACTGGTGAAACTAAAGAAAACAGAATAGCCTGCTCCTATGCCTTTGCAGTTGCTGAGCAAAATGCATCTGCCGGTCAAATAGTTACGGCTCCTACCTGCGGCTCTGCAGGTGTTATGCCGGCCGTACTGCTTTACACTCAACAAAAACGCGGTTTTTCAGACAACGATATTGTCAGAGCCTTGGCCGTCGGCGGATTAATCGGCAATATTATACGTACGAACGCTTCTGTAAGCGGTGCTGAATGCGGATGTCAAGCAGAAATCGGCAGTGCTTGTTCAATGGCGGCGGCAGCACTTTGCGAGCTTTATGAAATGGATATTGAACAAATTGAATATGCCGCCGAAATCGCGATGGAGCACCATTTAGGTCTCACCTGCGACCCCATTTGCGGGCTCGTTCAAATACCCTGTATTGAACGAAATGCCGTTGCCGCAATGCGTGCCATAAACGCTGTAAATCTTTCACAGTTTTTGCGCGGCACACGTAGAGTATCCTTCGATACCGTAGTAAAAACAATGTACAGAACAGGTCTGGATATGAATCAAAAATACAAAGAAACGGCTGAAGGCGGACTTGCTGAGGTATTTTTCGAATAATAAAATAAAAGGCCGAAAATCGGCCTTTTATTTTTTAGGTTTTCCTTTTATTTTTTAGGTTTTAATAAACGCAAAATTGCTCTCAGTTTTCTGAAAATTGCTGCGGCCCAATGCTTAATTGTGAAGCGAAGAATGGGCATACGCATAAAGCCGACGGGAACGTCATAAAAGAATTGAAACTCGAAGACAACACTTGACAGCTTAACCGGATTTTTAACGTCGTAGCGTATTTGAGGGTCATCACCAAGGAAAACAACCATATCCTTATAAAAAACGCCGTTGGTGCGAAATTTGTTAATATTAAGGGTGACGTCGTTGCCGTTATCATCATTAGCCTTAATCCTAAAGGTTTTAATGGTCATAGTTCCGCTTACAAGAGGGTCGATTCTTATTGATTTAACCTTATCAAAATCACCAAATTCGGTACATCTTGCATGCCAAATACCGTTTTCGCCCGAAAACTCGGGAGAAAGCGGACGATGAGCCATAAAGCCCGAGCCGTCATCAACAAGAATGGTAAACTCGTTAGTGTTCAGCTTAGAGGCAAAAACGTCGCCACAGCTTTTTGCGATAATATCGTCAGTATCTCCCTTTGGTACAATGATCGACGAAGATTTAAATTTATTTTGAATGTACTTATGGTTTTTGTCCCATTCCTTTTTGTTGTGAAGTGTTGCCGAGTTTTCGGCATTTATCCACATACGGTAAATACCTGTAATTGTAGGATTATCAGCCACGCCGCAAATTAAAGCGGTACGCATAAGAAAATCCCAATCCTCGGTAGTGGTTAAGGCTTCGTCAAAATGAATTCCCAAAAGCTTATAAGCAATGGACGGAAAAGCGAGACTGAAGGTAGGACAGTAATTTTGAGACAACTGACGAATAAGCTCAAAATCGGTACAGTATATAGTACGGAAAGGCGATACCGAAACAAGGACGGTTTCATCATAATCATTTTTAACGTTCAGCCAATCCTGAGCCACACAGTAGGTGTGTAAAATTTTACCGCTGTTATCCTTCTCGAGAGTATGGAAGGCTTCTACCCAATCCTCAAAAACCAAATCGTCGTCGTCAAGGATAGAAATATACCTACCCTTTGCAGCTTCAAAGCCGCGAGACAGTGGAGTAGTACGGTTTCCGCCGATAACCTCAATAAGCGAAACCTTACCGTCCATAAATTCGGGCAAATCATTTATAATTTCAAGCACCGATTCTCTGCCGACTTCATCAAGGTTGTGCCCCATAATCAGCACCTCAAAGTCCATATCACTTTGACCGCAAAGACAAAGAAGCACTTCGCTTAAGGCTTCCGGACGGTGCCCCTGAGTGCGCATAATCACAGACAGGAACGGTGCGTTATCCTCGTAGGTGTAATCACCCTTTAAAAAGCGTTCTAAATTTTCTTTACCGACTATATCAGACAATTCCTTATAATAGGAGACAATGGTTGAATGCTCGGTAGGATTAATGGAATTATTCATATCGTTCACCGTAAATTAATATCTGTTTTTTGAATAGCCAAAACCGTAAAAACTGGTTATTTTGTGCTGTGAATCAAGGGGCTTGGGTAATAAATTATTCTCTTTTCTGCGATAGTATTCTGCAAGCGCTTTTTTTTGATGAGAAGTACCGTTCGTGTAAATGGCAATAAGCTTTTTAAGTAGCTCGGGATTAGACCACTTGTGACACATAAACAAAAAGGCTTCGGCAGAATAATAAAGTTCTGCGTTGGTGGGAACAACGTGTCCGTCGTTATCTACGTGCTTGGAATGGTATACAAAAGCGCGAGACTGATATACAACCTTATAGCCTGCGAGCCTTACTCTCCATGTAAAATCAACGTCGTCGCAGTAAAGGAAAAAGTTTTCTTCATCCAGCCCGCCAAGCTCACGGTAAACCTTGGTTGGAATAATTACGCAGGCCATAGCGCCCCAAGGCTCAATACCGCTTTTTGCATCAAATTCCTTTGGATGCTCAAGAGGACTCTGCTTTGCCTCGACCAATCCGACCTTTTCTAATCTTTCGTAAGGCTTCAGCATTTCAATAAAATAATTGGGACAAACAATGACGTCAGGATTATAAGCCATAAAGTAATCGGTTTCACAATCCTTAAACATAATGTTTTGACCCTTAGAGGTGCCCGAATTAAAACCAAAGAAGGTATAGGTAACCTTTAACCATTTACCGAAACGACGATTGAAATCGGCGATTTGCTCATCAGTTAAAATCGGTTCGGCAGAAGCATCACCGAAATATACGTCAATGAAATCAATAGCTCCGCCCTTACGAGCCGAAACCTCAACAGCTTTATAAAGGCTGGCTAATGATTTTTCCAAACCGCTTATTTCATTGTGGTATAAAATTGTTTGTGCACGTAACGTTTTATGTTCCAAAGCAGAAACCCTCCAATAAAACACATTTAACAGAAATATTATATAAAAAACTGCCGATAAAGTCAATATTTATAAAAATTGGAATAATTTTATAAATGTACATAATTTATTAATAAATAAGTGGTAAAATATACCCATAAAATATGAAAGGATGCACCAATGTTACAATTAAGAAACGTTAAGAAGAAAT
The DNA here is from genome assembly GCA_017474125.1 of Clostridia bacterium. Lineage (GTDB taxonomy): Bacteria > Bacillota > Clostridia > Oscillospirales > Acutalibacteraceae > SIG607. Next base: position 4,594 of record JAFVIF010000072.1, on the reverse strand, counting down.
ACACTACCGGCGATATCACGGTTCACGCTTTAAAGGGAATTGATTTAAGCTTTAGAAAAAGCGAATTTGTGTCAATTCTTGGCCCTTCAGGCTGCGGAAAAACAACTATGCTTAATATTATAGGCGGTCTTGATAAGTATAATGAGGGCGACCTTATAATCAACGGTCGTTCTACCAAAAAATACAACGACCGAGATTGGGACAGCTACCGAAATCATTCTATAGGCTTTGTTTTCCAAAGCTACAATCTTATTCCACACCAAACCGTTCTCCAAAACGTCGAGCTGGCACTTACCCTTTCGGGCGTTACAAAAGCTGAAAGGCGCAGTCGTGCAAAGGCGGCGCTTGAATCGGTTGGACTGGGCAATCAGCTCAAAAAGAAGCCCGGTGAAATGTCGGGCGGTCAAATGCAACGTGTTGCTATTGCACGTGCTATTGTTAATGACCCCGATATTATTCTTGCCGACGAGCCAACAGGTGCGCTTGACAGTGAAACAAGCGTTGCTGTAATGGAAATACTTAAGGAAATTTCCAAAAACAAGCTTGTAATTATGGTTACGCACAACCCGGAGCTTGCCGAACAATATTCCACGAGAATAGTCAGAATGCTTGATGGTGAAATCATTTCCGACAGCAACATTCCCGCACCTGAGGAGTTACACCTTAACGAAAATACAGACACTCCGAACAAAAAAATCAAAAAGCCTTCAATGTCTATTTTCACCTCCTTCGGTTTATCACTTAAAAACCTTATCACCAAAAAAGGCAGAACGGCTCTTACCTCTTTTGCAGGCAGCATAGGAATAATCGGTATCGCACTTATTTTTGCCGTATCTAACGGCATGACAACCTTTATTAATACAGTACAAGAGGATACCCTTTCATCATATCCCTTAATGCTTGAAGAACAGCACACCGATTTGGGCTCAATTATGGAAACCTTTATGACGGGTGCTCAGTCTCATGAAGAGCACGACAAGGATGCTGTGTATCAAAAGCCTGCTTTATACGATATGGTAAACACCTTAAATTCTGTTGAGAATCGCGAGAATGACTTAAAATCCTTTAAGGAATACGTAGAAGCAGGCCGCAATGACCCCAACGATAACAAAATTAAAGATGCTATTAACGGAATCAAGTACACCTACAACTACGATATGCTTATATATACCGAAAACATTGACGGTGAAATTATAGTATCGGATACCGAAGAACTTATTTCCGAGATGCTCATAAAGTTTATGGGCAAAATGGCTAACGTTGAAACCGATGAAAGCTCCTCTAACGGTATGATGGCTATGATGTCGCAAAACCCGACAATGAATGCCGGCCTTTGGCAAGAAATGTTGTCAGGTGACAACGGTTCACCCGTTAACGAAATGCTGTATAAGCAATACGACCTTATTTACGGTACTTGGCCCACAGAATATGACGAGATAGTTCTTATAGTTGACGAAAACAACGAGTTAGATGATATGACCCTTTACGCTTTAGGTCTTAAATCGAAGGAGGATGTTGATAAAATTATTAATGCCGCCATTGATAAAACCGAGCTTGAATTCAAATCGGAAAAGTGGAGCTTTGAGGATATTTGTAAAATGGAATTTCGTACCGTGTTAAATTCCGATTGCTATATACTTGATGAAAAAAGCGGTAATTACACCGATTTAAGGGATACTTCAGCAGGAATTAAGTATCTGTACGATAACGGAATAAGCCTTAAGGTTTCGGGAATCATACGCCCAAATGCTGATTCGGTTTCGTCAATGCTTACGGGCTCATCCTTGGCCTACACTCATTTATTGACCGAATATATAAGTGAAAAAAGTGCCGATTCCCCTGCTCTTAAGGAGCAACTCAAAAACAAAGAAACAGATATATTCAACGGACTTCCATTTGAGGAAAATACGGGTAATCTAACAGATGCTGAAAAGGAAGCAAAATTCAGAGATCACGTCTCTAAGCTTTCTAATAAGGAAAAGGCTGCCGCTTACGTTAAAATTGCAGGCATTCCCTCTAAAGATTATCTTGATAAAACAGTAAACAACTCTATGAAGGGTATGACCAGAGAAAAAATGGAATCCACCCTTATTAATGCTTTAAGTCAGCAAATGGGTATGAACAAGACTGACGTTGAAAAGTATATTACCGAAATGTCGGACGCGGATATGGAGGATTTATTTAAAGAAATGATAACCGAACAGGTTAAAATTCAGTATGCCGCAACCGTTTCAAATCAACTACGATATATGAGCGCCACCCAATTAAGCTCTGCCCTTAATAACGATATTGACGACTACTCCACCGAGGAGTGCGCTAACTACTACGACGAAGTTCTTGAATTTTCCAAATCTTCGTACAAGGAAAATCTTAAAAAGCTCGGATATATTGATTTAGACAGCCCTTCAACTATCAATTTATACGCTTCATCCTTTGAAAACAAAGACGTTATAGAGGAATATATCAGCGAATACAACAACGGTGTTGATGAGCTCTCAAAAATCACCTATACCGATTACGTTGGAATTATGATGTCATCCGTAACTACCATAATCAATGCTATAACCTACGTGCTTATAGCCTTCGTTGCAGTTTCGCTCATAGTTTCATCAATTATGATTGGTGTAATCACTCTAATTTCAGTTCAGGAAAGAACAAAGGAAATAGGAATTCTTCGCGCTATAGGTGCATCTAAGAAAAACGTTTCAAGCATGTTTAATGCCGAAACGGTAATTATAGGCCTTGCCTCGGGACTTCTCGGTATCGGAATAACCTATTTATTGTGCATACCGATTAACGCAATTCTTCAGCACCTTACGGGGCTTAATAATCTTTCGGCTATCCTTCCTTGGCAGGTTGCTGCGATACTTGTAGTTATCAGCGTACTTTTGACCCTACTTGCAGGCATTATTCCTTCAAGAAGCGCAGCCAAAAAAGACCCTGTAGTCGCCTTGAGAACAGAATAAAAAAGAAAATTCTCCGAAAAATTTCGGAGAATTTTTTTAATCATATTTTTCAAGGAATGAATGAAGCTCACCCTTATCGGCTTCTCTGTAGCCAACAATTTGTGATAGATTAACGTTGTGAAGACTTCGGAAAATATTATCGTCAGCAACGGGATTGGTTTTCTTAATATCGGCAATTAATTTTTTTATTTCCTTGCGTTTGGAAAGTCCCTCGAAAATATCGCTGTCCTCGGTAAATCGACAGGCACATTGTAAAAAACGAAGCTCGTTATGCTTTGCCCACGAAATAATATCCTTTTCTTTAACCTTGTAAAGAGGTCGTATCAGCTCCATATTTTCAAAATTAGAGCTTTTTAGCTTAGGTAACATAGTTTTTATTTCTGACGAATACATCATGCTCATAAGCACAGTTTCAATAACGTCATCAAAATGATGGCCAAGAGCAATTTTATTACAGCCTAAAGACTGAGCCTTAGAATAAAGTGCTCCGCGGCGCATTCTTGCGCACAAATAGCAAGGAGAGCCGCCTGCCCCGTCCACTATCTCAAAAATATCGCTTTGGAAAATTTCTACAGGTATATCCAACGTTTTAATATTTTCCATAAGCAAATTTCGGTTATCCTGTCTGTAACCGGGATCCATACAAATATAGACAGCCTCAAAGGGAATATTAGAATGTCGGTGCAGCTCCTGCATACACTTAGCAAGAATCATTGAATCCTTACCGCCCGAAATACATACGGCAATTTTATCACCGGGTTTTATAAGCTGATATTCATTAAGAGCTCCGCAAAACGGATTCCAAATCGACTTACGGTATTTTTTAATAATGCTACGCTCTATTTCTTTTACTCTTTCCATATTAACTCCTAAAAAAAGTCGGTACTGTTATTATAACAGAACCGACTTAATTTTCAAGTATAAAAGCCTTGATTATGCAGCTTTCTTTTTAGTAATTAACTTGATAACAAACAGCACGCCTACCATCATTACAACAGCAATGGCAAGAGAAATAACAACGTTGTTAATGAAGGGAGCAATTATGAAGTTAACAAATGAAACGGCTGCAACGGTAATTGAATACGGAAGCTGAGTGGATACGTGATTTAAGTGATCACACTGAGCACCTGCGGAGGACATAATGGTGGTATCGGAAATGGGTGAGCAGTGATCGCCGCAAACCGCACCTGCAAGACAAGCAGAAATACCGATAATCATTATTGTACCACCGTTGGGGAACATTGCGGTAACAATAGGAATAAGTATACCGAAGGTACCCCAAGAAGTACCGGTTGCAAAAGAAAGAATACAAGCAACTATAAATATAATTGCAGGGAGAAGCATATTAAGACCGGCAGCTGCGCTGTCCATAAGAGCGGCAACGTAAACCTTTGCGCCTAAAAGACCTGTCATATTCTTAAGAGCTGTAGCCAGTGTAAGAATAAGAATAGCAGAAACCATAGCCTTGAAGCCCGCAGGGATACTGTCCATAGATGTTTTGAAGGATACAACACGTCTTAATGCATAATAAATGATAGAAATAATAAGAGCAATTAATGCGCCCCAAGGAAGTCCTACGGTAGCATCGGTATTAGAGAATGCATCAATAAAGTTTAATCCTGCAAAGG
>JAFVIF010000071.1 GCA_017474125.1 Clostridia bacterium | reverse complement strand
GTTGATATGTGGTGGCAAACAAATCTGAAGGGATTTTTTGCCTGCGGTGAGGCTGCAGGCACGCACGGCATATACCGTCCCGGCGGAAGCGCGCTCAATTCCACGCAGGTGGGAAGCTTGCGTGCCGCGGAGCATATCGCGAAAAAGAAAAGCAGAGCTTGTTCTATACCGACTTACGTCCTGCCTATTCCTGAGGATGTGGAATTTTTCTTAACCTCTACCTCCTCTTTGGGAGAATCAGGAAGAATTTCAAGCATCTGTTTTAGTCGATCCGCAGATGTGGTTCGCTGGGAGGGGTTTACCTTTAAGGTGTTGGCAATAGCACCAAGCACATTACGCGGTATTGTCTCGGTAACCTTTGCAGGAATAGAAAGACTGTCATTATTAATACGCTCGTTAGCGTCAGGCAGGGCAGTTCCTATAAGGCAACGGAACATAACTGCACCCAAAGCATAAATATCGCTCTTTTCATTCGAGTCGGCATTTAAATAACCATATTGTTCAGGTGCGGCATATCCCGATGATAATGCAACGGCAAAATCGGTACCGGAAATTTTTGAATCTTTTATACTAAAACCGGTAAGATAAAGCTTACCGTCTCGTCCGACTATAATGGTGTCGGGAGAGATTGCCCTGTGAACAATCCCTTTTTCGTGCAGTTCTCGCACCGAGGATAAAAGCGGCATAAATAAGGGACGTAGTTGTTCCCATTTTAAAGCACCGCCGTTTCTTAGCAAAAAGGCTTTAAGGGTTATACCCGAAACTGTTTGAGCAACCGAATAAACCGTTCCGTTTGCCTCAAAAACCTCAACCGTTTTAAGAATTGCGGTTGCAGGGCTCATAGCCTCCAAGGAAGTGAAAAGACTTACAAACTCGTTCATGCCACGGTTAAAAGCAAGGCCTTTATCTGCGGCAGGCGAGACGGTCATTCTGTCAGAACTGCGGACCGCAAGTCCTGTCGGGAAGTACTCACGAATATTAACAACAGCGTTAATATCGTTATCCCAACCTATGTAGGTGACACCGTCGCCACCCTCTTCAATAACCTTGCCGATTAAATATCTGTTGGCATTAATCCAGGTTCCTATTGAAAGAAGATGGCTGGGGTTATCCTTTGAAGAATCATATCCGCAAATTGAGCAGATTTTTTCCCCTCCGTTATCATTCATACAGCTCATACATAATCTGTCGGTATTTACCATAAGGCTCCCTCCGATTAAATTTAAAAAATTTAATTTTGCAAAAAGCCGATAAAATCGGCTTATCGAATCGCTTTTAAGCGTTTCGATATTCTATAATCATTATAGCATACATTAAAGAAAAAATCAAATTTATTTGCCGAGAGGTATAATTTTGCTGAAAACACAGGTGTGTTTTGAGGTTACGGCACGGTCCTCGTGCATAGAACCGAAATACCACTTTTTATATTCACAGCCCTGACCGATTTCTTCAAAATATCCGTTAAGCTTATTTATGCGGTCAACCGAGCCCTCGCGAAGCAGCATAGCGCTTTTCACAAGCTTTGGAGGCTCGTGTGTAATTATATAATCCACCTTGCAGGAAACATCGTCAAGGCGCTTTGCACCTTCCGCCATCTCCTTTGCAGAGGGCATTTCCTCTCTCCAATAAAGTCCCTGTTCTGCACGGATATCGCGGTCGTTACTTTCTCCGCCACCAAAGGTGAATATGCTGTTTCCGTCGATATTAAATATCTGACCGCGCATTAAATGTAACAAATTCCCCTGTATGCGATGCACCATGCCGCCCTTCCAGTAGGTTGTTCGGCAGGCGTTAATCTTATCGAAATTTTCATGAGTGCCGTCAATAAAGGCGACTGTGAATTTTCTTGAACCCAGATAATCCACCGCTTCTGTTTCAAATTTGCCGCCATTCCAAATATATCCGAAATCACCGCAAACAATAAGAATATCACCTGCTTTTAATTTTCTCCACTGTTTGTCATAAAGGCGGTTTTCAAGCCCGTGCATATCGCCGGTTACATAAATCATGGAAATTCTCCTTAATTTATTCTTTTATTTTTTGAAAAAATAATATATAATAAAATTATTACAACTATTATACAACAAGATTGGTGATAATTCTATGAAAAAAAGAATAATTTCATTAATTTTAATATTTATTATTGTATTTTCTCTGTTTTCACCCACAACAGCGTCTGCGTATCAAATAACGGGGGTGGACCTTCATTGTGAGGCCGCAATGCTGGTTTCTCTTGATACGGGAGATGTGCTTTTCACTAAAAATGCTCAAAAACGAATGTATCCCGCATCAATAACAACCCTTTTAACTGCTGTTGTTGTAATAGAAAGTGCAGAAGATTTTGAAAATGGTACTATTACCTATACAAAATCTGCAAACAACCTCATACTTGGCACAGGCTCGGTGGTGCTCGGCCTTAAAGTAGGAGAGGAAATCGCGGTTAAGGATGCTGTTGCCGCAACACTTGTCTCCTCCTGCGGAGATGCGGCATATGCCTTAGCCGAGCATATCGGCGGCTCAAAGGAAGGCTTTGCAGAGCTTATGAACCAAAAAGCGCAAGAAATAGGTCTTACCAATAGCCATTTTACAAATCCTATCGGACTTCACGATGAAGAACACTATTCAACCGCCGAGGACATCTACATCCTTGCAAAATATGCATTTTCAAATGAGTTTATAAAAAAGTGTCTTTCCTCTGCCTCCTACAAACTTGGAGCTACTAATATGCGACCTGAAAAGACAATAGTAACCTCGAATTTGATGATAAACCCAAACACATCAGTTTATTATAAACTTGCGGTTTGGGGAAAGACAGGGTTTACAGATGAGGCGGGAAGATGCCTTGTGAGCATCGCCTCAAATCAAGGATATAACTATATAGCGGTTACCTTGGGGACAGCAACCCCTGGCGGTGTTCGCTATGAGTTTTTGGATTCTGCCAATATGTTCCGCTGGGCGTTTAATAATTTTGAATACAAATCGGTTCTTGCTAAAAATACTCCTGTTGCCGAGGCAAAGGTGGAGCTTTCGTTTGAAACCGACCATGTAACCGTAGGACTTGAAGGCGGACTTGAAGCCTTGCTTCCGAAGGATGCCGATTCCTCGACCATTAAAATCAAGCCAAGACTTTCAAGCGATACCTTCAAAGCACCTATTGAAAAGGGACAAAAAATGGGCGAGGCGGATATTTATTATGCCGAGGAAAAAATCGGAACGGTAAACTTAGTTGCAACAAGGCAGGTAAAGGCAAACGGATTTTTAATTATAGCAAGGTCACTTAAAGATTTTTTAACCTCGACGGTTATGAAGATAGTTTATGTAGCGGTAGCCTTGGCAATAATTATATTTACGATAGTGGTTATTGAGCTTAACCATAGTAAAAAACGTCACCGCAAGGTAAAGTACAAGCCCATCAGCAAGAAGGAAATAGACAAGGAATAGCACGACAACCCGACAGAACGTTCTGTCGGGTTGCGATTTATTTTGGCAGGAAGAGTGTAATTGCGTTTTGGATGTTTTCAATAACAGTATTTTCATCTGAAACAGCGTGCTCACCGTCAAGAGTCCAGTCTATTTTTGACTTGCTTTTGATTTTAAGGTTTGAAGCCTTAAAAAACTCTATATTTTTTTTGTTTTCAAGGTCTTTTCTGAGTATTGCGTCGATTATTTGTTGCAGATTTATTAAATTATCAGGCTTTTTAATGAGCAAAACCTCAAAAAGACCGTCATTCATCTTAATTTTACTCTCATCAAATTTAACAACACCGCCAACCGAAAGAGAGTTGGTAATCGCACCGAAAATATAGTTTCCGCTGTATGAGTTTTCCTCGGTCTCTATTTCCAAATATATAGGCTTTATGTTGCTTAGACTTTTTATACCTTCAAAAAGATAGGCTACTTGACCTAACAGGTTTTTAGCATCCTGAGAAGCAGAGTAAGAGGATTCTGTAAAAGCTCCAAATGATGCTGTATAAGCAAAGAAACGGTCGTTGAATTTGCCCACATCAATCGTTATGGAATTACCGTCCGCAATAACCTTTGCGGCTTTGGTTATGTTTTTTGGAATGTGAAGCCCTGTTGACCATTCATTTAAGGTTCCGCAGGGGATATAGCCGAGGGTAAAGTTGTTTTTATTGTTAAGCAGGCCTGATATGGTTTCGTTCAATGTGCCGTCACCACCGCAGCAAACAACCGCGCTGTAACTGCTGTCAGCACTTTCGGCAATTTTTGTAGCGTCAAGAGGCTTGTTTGTTGTCTTAACGGTTATTTCGTACCCTGCGTTTGATAAAATCTGAATTACATTAAGCAGAGAGTTTTTAATTTTACCCATACCTGCCCGTGGGTTTACTATCAGTAATAGCTTTTTCATATTCTATAAGTCTCCGCAAAAAAAATTAGAAAGAAAATACACCTAAATGTTCAAGCAGAATTCGAATTCCCATAATCACAAGAACCACGCCCCCTGCAAGCTTTGCTTTTGAATTATAGCGCGCCCCAAATTTATTTCCAAGATAAACGCCCACAACCGATAAAACAAAGGTAGTGACACCAATAAAGCTTACGGCAGGGAGAATGTCAACCTTTAAAAATGCAAGGGTAACGCCTACCGCCAGAGCATCTATACTGGTTGCCACAGCCAAGGGAAGCATTGCCTTGGCACCGAATGAGCAATCACAGCAATCATCATCCTTGCCGAAGGAGTCCTTTATCATATTAATTCCTATTATCGAAAGCAAAACAAAGGCAATCCAATGGTCAATGCTTTCGACAAGTGAACGGAAGCTGACTCCCAAAAAATAGCCGAGAAGAGGCATAAGTGCCTGAAAACCACCGAAATAAAAACCTACTGTTAAATACTGTGAAGACTTTACTCGGGACACCGAAAGCCCCTTACAAACCGAGACGGCAAAAGCATCCATAGAAAGCCCGATGGCTGTAAAAAACAAATCAACAAGTCCCATAAGCCCCTCCTTTATTTAATCAGTTTATTAATTATAACAGAAAATTATTCTAAATTAAAGAGGAAAACAGAAAAATTTAAAATAATTTCACCCTTGACATTTGTTTTTGAATAATATATAATTCTTTATATTGATTTTAAAGGAGAGTGAACGGAATGTTTTTGAATAATAATTATTATTTTTATTTCTTTTTTAACAAGGACTGCCCGTTTGCTTTAAAACGATGACAAAAAGGTCATTCGTTATATGGTAATCGGACAGTCCGTAACCGCTTTTACTGCTTTTTAGTGGTATAAAGGGGATGCGGACTTTTTGTTTTTAAGTGGAAACAAACCTACATTTCAGGATAAAAAAGGAGTATTAAAATGACCGATTTAGACAAGGCCCGACAGCGTATCAATGAGATAGACAGACAAATGGCAAGCCTGTTTGAGAAGCGGATGGATGCGGTAAAACGCGTAGCCAGCTATAAAAAGGAGCACGGTATTCCGGTAGATGATTTTCT
>JAFVIF010000070.1 GCA_017474125.1 Clostridia bacterium | reverse complement strand
CTCTTTAAAATTCTGCGACCTAAAACGGACAGAATTTCGAGTGATTTTTGGTGCGGAAGAATCCGTCAGGCTAACGCCTACGGGTGATGACAAACCGAAAAGTGCCGAAAGAATGCCGTTTTAGGCAGGTTCGGATTATTCGTGTTTGCTTAATAAAATTAAATTGAAAACGCGCAGGCAGTAAAGCTTATTATTTTAAATCAGTTCCTATAAAGCCTACTCTGCTGAAATCCTCGGGGTTGTGGCGAACAATATAGTCAATATAGGAATCAATCATATTGGCGGTGAAAATATATCCGCTTGCATTCATATGTCCGTAAAGGAAATAACGGCGTCTGAATTCCTCGTCGTAAACCGGCGCGTATTTATTAAGGTCAATTACGTAAGCGTTTTCGAAATAGTCTGCCAAATCGTATAAAAGCTTTGCGTGCTGTGCGGCAAGGGCATTTCTTCCCTCATCAATACCTTTAGGCATGGTAACAAAGAAAAATTTGGCGCGGGGCTGAATTTCCTTATAACGCTGAACAATAGCGGCAAAATACCCTGCAAAGGTTTCTGCGTTGTCCTGCCAGTTTTCCTTAATATCGGCTATGCTTCCTAATTCCTGCCTTGCATTTAAAATATCATTTACGCCAAGGGCAATAACGTAGGCCTGACAGGCAAGCTCCTTGTTCCAAAAATCCTTTCCCTCGGCGAAGGATTTTATATAGGTATCAGCTCTCATACCGCCCTTTGAAAAATTATAGGCGGTAAGTCCGTTTTTACGGGCAATGTACTGACCCCAGGAATATTCAAAGTAGTCGTGCCAGCCGTGATTTCCGTTTTCGTCGCAGGATTCAAACTCGCCGGAGGAAAGGCTGTCGCCCACGAAGGCAATTTTGCGGAAAATTGCGGTGTTGCTTATTCCTTCAACAAAACGGTCAAGGGGCTGTTCGTTTTCAAGGCTAAAGTATTTTTTCCAGTCCATAATTATTTCTCCTTGCGCATACGCTTTTTTTCACTTAATAAAATACTAAGAGAAAGGGTTAATATTGAAGCGCCTATAAGAATGGCGCAATTCATAAAAAATTGCTGAGGCAAAACGTTAATAATTTCATCGGTATAGGGGTTAAAAATCCAGTTGGTTTTGCCCGGAAAGAAAAGGGTATGAAAAACCGTAAAGGCCTTGTTAAAGTCAGCGCTTGCAAGTATCCCTACGCCGACGGGAAGAATTACTGCGGCAAGGGCCGAATAAAATGCGGCGGAATGCTTGCCCAATGTAAAGGCTTTGTATCCTTTTATTTTTTTTAAACTTAAGAGTATAATTATTAAAAGAGTTGATGCTAAAAGCACCGTAGTATTAAGGGTAAACAGCGCCTTGCAGTCGGCAAAATGCGCCTTTCCTTCGGCAGAATAGGCCATAACACCCGTTGAGAATTCCTTGTTAGGCAGGGTTAAATAATCAAGCACAAGGTTATAGGAGTCTTTAATCTCCTCCGCTGTAAAGCCGCTTGCTTCGCTTAAGGAAAGCGGTCCTATATGGGCATAATAAAAATAACGGCAAAATATAGGCAGGGCAATGGAAAAGGTTATAATAAGGAAAAATAATGCAATACTGAAAATAAACGATAAAAAGGCTTTCATTTTCATCCTTCATCCTCCTTATGTATATCATTATATATAGGTGCTCCTCGTATGTCAAATTATAAATTTTATTATTTTGTTCACAAATTGTTGACAAAAAAAGCAAATATATGTAGTTTAATAATGTTAGCTAAAAGCAAAGGAGTTTTTTTATGAACGAAAACTATAACGGCTCTTTTAACGAGAATAACCAAGGCAACGGCCAATACGCTTGGCAAGCGCCGACCGAACAGCCGCCCTATACTCCTCCCGTTAAAAAGGATAGGAAAATAGGCATTGGCGCCATTATTGCCGTTGCGCTGTGCTGTTCGATTATAGGAGCAACCCTCGGTGTCGGAGGTACGCTTTTTTTGTCAAGGAATACCTCTCTTTTTAATAAGGTCTCTTTTATAAACGAGGGGGATAGGAACAATACCGTCCTTGACGTTAATAAAATCGACACCTCAAAGGTAATGACACCTGCCGAAATTTATGCCGCTAACGTTAATTCCACCGTTGGTATAACCACCTCGGTAACCACAAACTATTTCGGTTATCAAACCACCTCGGCGGCTTCGGGCTCGGGCTTTATTTTAACAAATGACGGCTATATAGTTACGAATCATCACGTTATTGAGGGCGCAAACGCCATAAAGGTTACCACCTTCTCGGGTCAAAGCTACGATGCGACCCTTATCGGCTACGACCAAAGCAACGACCTTGCCGTAATTAAAATAGAGGCTACCGACCTAAAGGGCGTAGTGCTGGGCGATTCCGACAATATGAACGTGGGCGACAGCGTTGTTGCTATAGGTAACCCTTTGGGCGAGCTTACCTTTTCTCTTACTTCGGGTACGGTAAGCGCTCTTGACCGCGAGGTTACAATGTCTAACGGCATTTCAATGGATTTAATACAAACCGACTGTGCAATTAACTCGGGTAACTCGGGCGGCGCGCTGTTTAATATGTACGGCGAGGTAATAGGCATTACCAACGCTAAGTATTCCTCGGGAAATTCCTCCGAAGCCTCTATAGACAATATCGGCTTTGCAATTCCTATGAATAACGTAAAGGAGCTTATAAAAAGTATCGTTGAAACAGGTTATATCGAAAAGCCTTATATAGGTGTTTCGGTAGCCGACGTGGGAAGCGAAAATCAAAACTACGGCATTCCCAAGGGCGCGGCGGTAAGAACGGTTACCGAGGGCGGACCTGCAGCTAAGGCGGGCATAAAGGTTAACGATATTATTACCAAGGTTAACGGCAACAATATCAGCGGCAGCGATGACCTTAAGGATATAGTTGCCGATGCTTCGGCAGGGGATACCCTAACCCTTGCAGTTTACCGTCAGGGTCAAACCCTTGAAATAAAGGTGACGGTAGAGGTTCAGCGCCAGTCAGCTCTTGCAGGCGCAAATGCAAATTCCAACGAAAATCAGCAGGGGAACGACAATCAAGGCTCCTTCTTTAACCCCTTCGAGCACTTCTTCGGTTAAAATTCAGAAGGCGCAGTGTTTTTATAACACTGCGCCTTTATTGTTTTTATTGGAATAAGTTCTTGAAAATCAGTATGCCTTGTGTTAAAGTGGTAAAAGCAATAAAAAAATAGGGTGAGTCAATGAACAAGCAGCAGAAACGGTTAAAAACAGCCTGTTATACCGTTAGTGTCACAATGTCCTTCGTGGGGAATATTTCGCCTCTTTTATTTTTAACCTTTAGGGAGCAGTACGGCATTACCTATTCGCTTTTGGGATTTTTAGTTGTTATAAATTTTGCAACACAGCTGGCCGTTGACCTTGTGTTTTCCGTATTTTCCCATAAATTCAATATTTCGAAGGTGGTACGCACAATGCCCGTGCTTACCTTTATAGGGCTTTTAATATTCGCGCTTTGGCCATTAATGCTGCCAAAGCTTGCCTACGCGGGCATAGCGCTTGGCACCGTAATTTTTTCCGCCTCGGCAGGCCTTGCGGAGGTGCTTATCAGCCCGATAATTGCATCCCTTCCCGCTAAGGACCCCGACCGTGAAATGAGCAAGCTTCATTCGGTATACGCCTGGGGAGTTGTAGGAATAGTTGTAGTAAGTACGGTGTATTTGCTCGTTTTCGGAAATGAAAACTGGCATGGGCTTATATTTATATACCTGCTTTTGCCCGTTCTTTCTCTCGTGCTGTTCAGTAGGGTGGAAATAACCTGCGTTCAATCCACCGAAAAAGCAGGAGCATCCGTTGGGCTTTTTAAAAAGCCTGCGCTGTGGCTGTGCTTTATAGGTATTTTTTTGGGCGGTGCAACCGAGCTTACAATGGCGCAGTGGTGCTCCGGCTACCTTGAGCAGGTAATGGGGCTTCCGAAGGTATGGGGCGATATATTCGGCGTAGCCCTTTTTGGCGCAACCCTCGGCCTTGGCAGAAGCCTTTATGCAAAATTCGGCAAGAACATAACCAAGGTGCTGATAATCAGCGCAATGGGAGCGGTGCTTTGTTATTTTACGGCAGGTGTTACCAACAATGCCGTAGTCGGCCTTTTGGCCTGTGCCCTTACCGGCCTTTGCGCTTCAATGATGTGGCCGGGAGGCCTCGTTGTTGCAACCTCTCGCTTCGCTTTCGGCGGTGTAGCGGTGTTTGCTCTAATGGCCGCAGGCGGAGATATGGGTGCTTCGGTGGGCCCTCAGCTTGTAGGACTTATAACCGATTTTGCTATGAAAAATCAATGGGCAATAAGCCTTGCCGAGAGGCTTTGCCTTTCTCCCGAGCATTTCGGAATGAAGCTTGGTATGCTGACAGGAATGCTGTTCCCGTTGTTCAGTATAATAGTTTACGCTATTCTCAATAAGCAAAAAAATAAAGTCTAAATAAGCTTAAATAATAATACAAAAGAAAACGGATGTGTAGAAATTTCTACACATCCGTTTAGTTTTGTCTCATACCGTAACGAGCGGGGAAAATGTACATCACATTTTCCATTTATTAGGAGAACCTAAAGCCCTTAACCTTGCTCATAGTCATTATCAGCAAAAGAGGGAGATTAATGAATCTTTAAGAAGCCACTTGTGCAACATTTGAAAACAGGTTTCCACCCTTTGTAATTGTAAATGTAATTGAGGCTTCTCCGCTTGGTAGCATATTTCCACCCATCATTCCGCCTTCGTTATCCGGCGGTGTCATACCTTCCGGCATTTCTCCGTTGGGCATTTCGGGTCTTTCACCTTGTGGGAATTCTCCGTTGGGCATTTCGGGCCTTTCACCTTGTGGGAATTCTCCGTTGGGCATTTCGGGCCTTTCACCTTGTGGGAATTCT
>JAFVIF010000069.1 GCA_017474125.1 Clostridia bacterium | reverse complement strand
GTGATATGACCGATGAAGAGGTAAGTGCTCTTGAAAATTATACCTTTTTATGGAATATTTCGGGCAAGGGCTGGTATGAAAAATGGGATATGGACCCAACAGGCTTTTCCGAAACTAAGGAGGAAAAGAGTGAGGAAATTAAAGCTGTGCTCGGTCAGCTTGATTCCTTGCGTCATAAGGCTATTGACCCCCTTTTAAGCCTTAGGGCTGACCTTGGCGAAACCGTAAAGGAAAAGGCTGCCGCGATTATAAAGCTGATTGATTTTTGTAAAACGGGCGAAAAAATGAACGGTTTGCTCAGCTTTATGCGAAACGATTTTTCTCCCGAGGATATTGATGCCCTGCGTCAAAGCTGGGATTTAATTATGAGCGCCCTTGACGGAATTGTTCGTTGCTTCGGAGACGAAAGTGTTACTGTCGAGCAGTTTGCAGATATGTTTTCTATTTCCTGCGAAATGACCACCGTTGGCAGAATTCCTCAAATGCTTGACGAGGTTACCTTCGGTGCCGCCGACCGAATTCGTCCGTCACGTCCGAAGGTTGCCTTTATTCTTGGCGCAAATCAGGGAGTTTTTCCGAAAGCTCCCGAAAACTCAAGTATTTTGGGTAATACAGAAAGGCGTATACTTAACGATTGCGGACTTGAAGTGCGCAATAAAACGCTTTTCCAAACCGTAGAGGAAAACCAACTCGTATATTCCTGCGTTTGTTGCCCTTCACAGCTTCTTTTTGTCACCTGTAATCAAACGGATATAAGCGGCACTTCAATGGAGCCTGCAGGCTTTTTTCTACAGTTATCCGAAAGCCTAAAGAAGGTTAAACGCTGTGTTGAGCCTATTGAGGAATTAACAAGCGATAATCTTCCCGAAACGGGAAACGCTGCCTTCCGCGCTTTGTTTAACTTTGCGGGAGGTAATAAAAACGGCACCTCTACACTTATAGAAGCGGTGCTTTGCGATGAGGATAAGCGCGTTGCTTATTACGATACAGTTAACGCGGCGGCGGGCTATGAGAAAAAGCTGAGCGAAGAAAATGCCAAAAAGCTTTTCGGCGATAATATTTACGTGTCTCCCACCAAGGTTGAAGCCTATCACGGCTGTCATTTTAAATTTTTCTGTAAATACGGTCTTAACACCTCGGTGCTTCAGGCGGCAAAGCTTGACGTTTTACAGCGAGGTACGATTATTCACTTTGTTATTGAGCAATTCTGCAATAATCATATGGCTGATATCGGAAGCGTAAGTGAAGCTCAAATTAAGGCTGAAGCCAATCAGTACATAATGGAATACTTTGCCTTGGTGCAGGGAAGTGAATTCCTTTTTACCGCAAGGTTTAAGTTTTTGCTTCGTAAAATGGCAGAAGGCTTAGAAGAGGTACTTGGGCGTATTGTAAGAGAGTTTGCCCAAAGCGAATTCCGACCCGAAAAGTGCGAGGTTACAATAGGCAATAACGGCACTATTCCCACCGTTGAATTTCCGTTCGGAAAGAACGGAAGGCTGTCCCTATCAGGCAGTATTGACCGACTTGATACGTGGGGAAGCTTTGTGCGTATTGTGGATTATAAAACGGGCACTAAGGAATTCAGACTTGCAGATACCCTTTACGGCCTTAATTTACAAATGCTTATGTACCTTTATTGTGTGGTAAGGGGCAATAATCCCGATTACCGCGGCAAAAATCCTGCGGGTATTTTATATTTCCCGTCTAAAAAGGATTTGAAAAAGGAAGGGCTTAGAATGAACGGCCTTATTTGCGATAATATAAGCGTAATAGAGGCTATGGAAAAGGAAAACGCGGGTGAGTTTATACCTTGCTTTAAAATCAATAAGGACGGAACACCTTCAAAAACAAATTATTCCTTTATTCCCGAAGTAGCCTTTGATACAATATTTGATTATATTGAAGCCTTAGCCGCTAAAATGGGCGAGGGCCTGCACAGAGGCGATATTTCGGTTGACCCCATTGAAAGCTCAAAGGACAGCGCCTGCACGTATTGCGATTATAAAACCGTTTGCGGCAGAGAAGACGAGGAATGCCGAAAGGTTGAAAATAACAGCAAGGATGAGGTTTTAATTAAGATGAGAGGAGATGACGAGAGTGGATTATGATAAGCTTACCGACAGCCAAAAGGCGGCTGTAAATCAAAAGGGAAGCATTATTGTTTCCGCCGCCGCCGGCTCGGGTAAAACCGCAGTTTTGGTAGAGCGTATTATCAGCGAGCTGACAGCAGAAAATAATCCTTTAAGCGCTGACAGAATTCTCGTTGTAACCTTCACGGTTGCCGCGGCGGCCGAAATGCGTTCACGCCTTGAAAAGGGAATTGATGAATATTGCCGCGCTCACCCCGAAAATACGGGCGCCGTAAGGCAGAAGCTTTTACTTCAAAGCGCAAAAATATCTACTATCGACTCCTTTTGTATTGATATGGTGCGCGAAAACTTTTCAAAAGCGGGAGTTAGTCCCGATTTTAAAATTGCCGAGGATAAGGATATCGTTTTAATGGGCGAGGCGGCTATAAATAAGGTTTTTGAAAAGCACTTTGAAAGCGAGGATAAGGAGTTTATTCAGCTTTTAGATGCCTTTGGTTCCACCTATGATGAGAAAAATCTTGCCGATGCAGTTGAACTGATATACGAAAAAAGCCAAAATCTTCCTTTTCCGGAAAACTGGCTTAGCTCTATGCTTAACAGATATAATGCGGAAGCCTTTGATATGTGGACCCACTTTGCCTATGAAGAGGCCATACGGCGAATAGGTATAGCCAAACGCTTCGTTTTAGCGGCTAATGACTGCTTTATTAAGGATGAAGCTGTTGCAAAGGGCTATTCGGAAAGCTTTAATAATGCGGCCGAACAGCTGGATAACATTGCCGAAGCGGCGCGCAACGGCAACTGGGATTTGGTTTGTGCTTTAAGCAATGCCTTTAAATTTGCAAAATTCGGTTCGGTTAAGGGCTCAGGAAGTAATCCTAACGCAATAACGGCTAAGGCACTAAGAGAGCTGTGTGACAATCAGGTTGAAAAGCTTGCCAAGCTGTTCAGCGAGGATTTAGCCTTAACAAAATCATTGTTTCTTGATAATGCAGGCTCTAATCGAATGCTGTTAAAGCTTGCTCTTGAATATACCGAAGCGTTAAACGAAATCAAAAAGGAAAAAAATCTTTACACCTTTTCCGATATTGAGCATTTTGCCTTTTCTCTCGTTTGCAAGCTTGAGGGTGACGTTATTTGCTTTAACGAGGGTGCAGAGGAATTTATAAATGATTACGATGAAATTTTGGTTGACGAATATCAGGACGTTAATGATTTGCAGGATAAGTTCTTTCATTATTTGTCCGACTGCGGTAAGCGTCTTTTCGTAGTAGGTGACGTAAAGCAAAGCATTTACGTTTTCCGCGGCGCCAACCCTGAGAATTTCATACAAAGAATTGAAGGAGCTGTGGATTATAGAAAGGCTGTTGAGGGTGAGCGCAAGTCGATTACCCTTGATGCAAACTTCAGAAGTCGCAAGGGTGTGTGTGACTGTGTAAACTTTATGTTCGACCACCTTATGACAAAGGATAACTGCGGTATTTCATATAGGGATACCGAGCGCCTTGACCCACGGGCAGATTTTCCCGAAAGCTCTGTCACGGCCGCTGAGGTACACCTTATCGACCCCGAGCTTCTTGGTGATAAGGAGGCCGAAGCAATTCATATTGCCGACTGTATTGAAGGCATTATAAATGCAGGCGAGCTTGTTTACGATAAAGAGCTTAAGGCACAGCGCCCCGTAAGGTATTCCGATTTTGCGGTGCTTTTGCGTGCCATGAAGGGTAACGCGTCCTTTATTGCCGCCGAATTTTCAAGGCGAGGTATACCTGTTTCCTATACCAAGGACAGCTTTACCGAGTCTAAGGAAGTAGGAATTATGCTTGCTCTTTTAAAGGTTATTGATAACCCGACGAGAGAGGTTGAACTGCTTTCGGCTATGATGTCTCCTATGTTCCGTTTTACTCCCGATGATATGGCCGAAATACGAAGTGCTAAAAGAAAAATCGGCTTATACAGTGCCGTATGCGCTTCGGCTGAAGGCGGAAATGAAAAGGCAAAGAAATTTATTAAGGTTATTTCCGATTTAAGAAAAAGCGCCGTTATATTGCCGTTGCCGAAGCTTATTTCAAAAATTTACGATATGACGGGATTTTTAAGCATTGCTGAAATGATGACCGACGGTCAGGCGCGAAGAGCCAATCTTTTGCGTATCATTGAGCTTGCTTCATCCTTTTCCGCTTCGGGAAATAACAGTATTGGAAGCTTTTTAAATAATCTTAAAAAGCTTGATAACGGAAAGCTTAAGGGCGCTACTATGACGGCAGGAAGTAATTCCGTTAAGCTTATGAGTGTCCATAATTCCAAGGGCTTGCAGTTCCCGATTTGTATATTCGGCTTTACCGGCAGCTCATTTAATACAAAGGACCAAAGGAAAAACGTTATAATTGATACAAAGCACGGTATTTCGTTTAAGTATTATAACGAAACTGAGGGCGGTGTTGTTACACTTGATAAAAAGCTGATTACCCAGTTTTGTAACGATACGCTTTTAAGGGAAGAGCTTCGTATGTTTTACGTTGCCGCAACCAGAGCACAGGAACGGCTTATAATAACTATGGCTAAAAAAAATCCCCAGGATGCATTGCATAAAATAGCCCTAAAGCTTTCTGCGGCAAACGGAATTATAAGCGAGGATATTTACGGGGCCGCAACCGGTTTTTCCGATTGGATTATACCCTGTATGCTTATTCACCCCGATGGCGCTCCCTTCAGAACGCTTGCCGCCGCAGAATTTGACGTTCAGCCTGCAGAAGGCGAAATAAAGGTGGGAATTTACCGCCCCGAAAAGCGCGAGGTTATAAAATCTCCCGAGGCTATGGCACCGCCCGATATGACGTTGGCTCAGGCTATAAAGGAACGTATTGGTTATACCTACCCCTTTGATGAGCTTAGAAAAATTGAAGCAAAGGCTTCGGTTTCCGATATTGTTCACAAGGCGGAAACGGGTGTTTACGATTTTACCTCGCGTCCCGGCTTCCTGAATAAAAACGGTCTTACTCCCACCGGCAGAGGTATTGCGGTACATAAAATTATGCAATTTATGGATTTTGCCGCCGCAAGAAAGGATTTTGATGGGGAAATTGACCGACTTCGCGAATGGGAATTTATTACCGAAAGTGAAGCCGAGGTTGATACCGCTCATATAAGACGCTTTGTAAGAAGTGAATTGTTCGATAGAATTTCCGCCGCCTTAAAGGTGGAAAGGGAAATGCAGTTTCTTACCTATATGCCTGCCTGTGAGGTTGAAAAGGGAGTCAGTGAAGCCTTAAAAAATGAAAAAATTATTGTTCAGGGCGCTGTTGACCTAATGTTTCACGAGGCTGACGGCATAGTTATCGTCGATTTTAAAACCGATAGAGTAAAGGAAGAGAAACAGCTTATCGACTCTTACGGCGAACAGCTTCGTATTTATGCCGAGGCCTGTGAAAAAATAACGGGAATGCCCGTTAAAGAAAAAATTATCTATTCTCTTGTGTTAGACAGTGCTATTGTGGTATAATGTATAGTAACGTATATTTTCGATAGGAGGAAAAAACCTTGCCACAGGAAATTACAAAGCTGGCAGAGGGTGTCGAAGCACTATTTTTGCCTGTTAATTCTTTTAATACAACGCTTGTTTCTTTTAACTTTTATATGCCTTTAGAAAAGGAAACGGTTGCAAAATACGCTCTTCTTCCCGAGCTTATTGCAACCTGCTCCAAATCATATCCCGATTATTTGGCACTTAATTATCGCCTTACCGCGCTTTACGGCGCCGACGTTGTTGCTACTGCTACAAAGGTGGGCAACTGTATGTGCCTTAAGTTTACGGTGTCCGCTATAAATGACCGTTTTGCCTTTGGAGGTGAAAAGGTTATGGAGGAATCGGTGGCTCTTTTGCTCGATCTTATTTTCCGTCCGAAGGCGGAAAACGGCGCGTTTTTTGAGGATGACCTTAAAAGGGAAAAGCGCAAGCTTATTGACCGCATAAAGGGTGAGCTTAACGAAAAGCGCACCTTTGCGCGCAACCGTTTGGTAAGTGAAATGCTTGATGACGACCCCTACGGCCTTTATAAATTCGGCAAAGCGGAGGACGTGGCCGCAATTTCGGGAGAAGAGCTTTTTGAAGCTTGGAAAACAATGCTTATATCAGGTTATTTGCGTATTCACGTTATAGGCGAGGCGCTTCCTGCGGGGCTGTACGACAGTATAAAGGCTGAGCTTAATGCCTTTGAAAGGGGTAATGTTACCGATATTTACAGTATTACCGCTTTAAAGGAACGGCAAAGCGTTAAGCGAGTGACCGACCTTATGGAGGTGGCTCAGGGTAAGCTTGTAATGGGTTTTTCCTGTCCTGCAGGGGATGACGATACCTCTCTTGACGTAATGCTTATGAACGATATTTTCGGCGGAGGTCCTTATGGCAGATTGTTTACCAACGTGCGTGAAAAAATGAGCCTTTGTTATTATTGCAGTGCTCAGGCTGTAAGAAATAAGGGCTTTATGATGGTTGACAGCGGCGTAGAAAAGGAAAATGCAAAAAAGGCTGAGGAAGCAATACTCGGTCAGTTAGAAGTTATGAAAAACGGAGAGTTTACCGATTTTGAATTTGCTTCTGCCGTAAAAAGCATTAAGGATTCCCTTCGCTCCTATAAGGACAGCCAAAACGGTCTTGACGTATGGTATACCATAAAGGCAATAAACAGGGTTGTTTATTCTCCCGAGGAAATTTGTGAAAAAATTGATTCTGTTACACGACAGGATGTAATTAACGCTGCTAAAAGGGTAAAGCTTAATACCGTTTACGCTCTTTTACCTAAGGAAAGGACTGAGGAATAATGCAAAAACAAGTATTTTCTAATCGCTTTGGTGATTCCTACGTTTGCTTCACCCATTCTTCAGGCTTAAAGGTTTTGGTTATGGAAAAGCCCGATTTTTCATCCTGCTATGCGCTTTTTGGTACTAAGTATGGCTCTATTGATACCTCCTTCAGTACCGACGGCGGAAAAACCTTTTTAAACGTTCCGGAGGGTATAGCTCACTTTTTGGAGCATAAGCTTTTTGAAAGCGAGGACGGTGATGCCTTTTCGCGCTATGCGGAAACAGGCGCTTCGGCAAACGCATACACCTCCTTTGACCGCACCTGTTATCTTTTTTCCTGTTCAAACAGATTTTACGATAATTTTGATATTTTACTTGATTTTGTACAGCACCCTTATTTTACCGAGCAAACGGTGAATAAAGAGCAGGGTATTATAGGACAGGAAATTCGTATGTATGACGACAGTCCTTCGTGGCGCGTGCTGTTTAATATGCTTGAGGCTATGTACTACGAGCATCCCGTAAGGATTGACATTGCTGGTACTACCGACAGCATTGCTAAAATAACCTATAATTTGCTTTACGATTGCTACAATACCTTTTATAACCCTGCCAATATGTTTATTGCGGTTGCAGGTAACGTTAATGCCGATGAAATTGCCGCTATAGTTGAAAAACGTATTATTGAAAGGGAACCCGTAAAGGTTATAAGGGGAAGCGTAAATGAGCCCGACAGAGTAAAGGAA
This sequence comes from Clostridia bacterium, assembly GCA_017474125.1. Classification (GTDB taxonomy): domain Bacteria; phylum Bacillota; class Clostridia; order Oscillospirales; family Acutalibacteraceae; genus SIG607. Next base: position 14,324 of record JAFVIF010000069.1, on the reverse strand, counting down.
AATTATACCGAGCAATGCCTTGACGTTGCTTCGCCTCTTTTCTGTCTCGGCTTTAAGGAAGCTCTTACAGCTCCCGAAAAAACTGCGGCAGAGCGTATTGCAATGGGTGTTACCCTTGAAATACTTGCAGGCGACTGCTCGCAGCTTTATAAAGAGCTTACCGACAGCGAGCTTATTAACGACGAGTTTGAAACCGAATACTTTACGGGCAACGGCTACGCCGCCGTAATGTTTTCGGGTGAATCGGAGGAGCCTTATAGGGTAAAGGAAAAAATAGTTTGTGAAATTAACCGTCTTATTAATGACGGTATTGATAAGGAATTATTATCTACCGTTAAAAAGGCAATGTATGGCGATATCCTTCGTAGGTTTAATAACTGTGAAAGCATTGCTTCGGCAATGGCTGAATGCGCTATGTTCGGCTACGGCTTATTTGATGAGCAGGAGCTTATTAGTGCGGTAGGAGAAAGCGAAGTAATAGGCTGTCTTAAGCAGCTTAAAGAGGAAAAATCCGTTCTGTCGGTTATTTTACCCAGAGGATAAGAAAGGAAGAGTATTATGACCCACGAAATAGAAATTTTCGGCATAGAGCTTACGGTTAACGAGGTTGCCTTTACAATAGGCGGCTGGAGTGTTTATTGGTACGGAATTATAATTGGTGTCGGCTGTCTTTTGGCTTTGCTTTACGGTATGAAGTATGCGCCGCGCTATAATCTTGACAGAGACCGTATGCTTGACGTTGTTATTGTTACCATTCCCGTTGCCGTGCTTTGCGCAAGACTTTACTATTGTATTTTTACCAACGAAACGGGAGACAGAATTGATTCGGTAAGAGAATTTTTCGGTATAGGCTCGGGTGCAGGCTTTTCGGGGCTTGCCATTTACGGCGCGGTAATAGGCGCCTTTATATGCGGTGCCGTTATGTGCCTTATCAGAAAGGTTAAAATTCTTGATATGTTCGACATTGCCTCGGTTGGCTTTACCATAGGACAGGCAGTAGGCCGTTGGGGTAACTTTGTTAATCAGGAGGCCTACGGTACCGTAACCGGTAGCACTTGGTGGGGTATGACCAGCGAGGTTACAAGAAGGGACCCCGACATATACTCGGCAGGCGGCGGACTTGTTCACCCTTGCTTCTTATATGAATCTATTTGGTGTTTAATAGGTTTTATAATACTTAATCACATTAGTAAAAAACGAACCTTCAGCGGTCAAATATTCCTGCTTTACGGTATGTGGTACGGCTTTGGAAGATTCTTTATTGAATCTATCCGCACCGACCAGCTTACCCTTGGAAGCGGTAATCTTCCTATTTCAATGCTTGTCAGCGCTATTGCGTTTATTGTTTGCGGAATTTTATATTTAATACTTTTAAGAAAAGCGAAAACCAGCAGCGAGGCGTTGCCCTATGAAGCAATGTTCAGCGAGCAAATGGAAGAAGAAGCCGACGCTTTAGAGGAAGGCGATAGCGTTGCGGCTGATGAAGAAGCTGAAGCAGACCAAGCCGAAGTGGTTAATAAGGAAAAGGAAGAAACACCGAGCGAAGAGGTTAAGGAGGAATAATTATGGCACAGATAATTGACGGACGCGCAGTTGCAGCTTACGTAAAGGGTAAGGCCGCAGAGCAGGTTAAGACTTTAAATGAAAAGGGAATAGAGGTTTGCCTTGCGGTTATATTGGTAGGTAACGACCCTGCTTCCACCGTTTACGTGGCAAATAAGCGTAAGGATTGCGACCAGCTTGGTATTGTTTCAAAGGAATACGCTTTACCGGAAGAAACCACTATGGAGGAATTACTTTCTTTAATTGATACTCTTAACAAGGACAGTGCCGTAAACGGCATTTTGTGTCAGCTTCCGTTACCCCGTCACCTTGACGAAACCAAGGTGCTCGAGGCTATTTCTCCGTTAAAGGACGTAGATGCCTTCCATCCCGAAAACGTTGGCAGAATAATGATGGGCAAATACGACTTTTTGCCCTGCACCCCTGCAGGCATTATGGAAATGCTTGATTATTATAAAATTGATACTAACGGTAAGGATTGCGTAGTAATCGGCCGTTCTAATATTGTGGGCAAGCCTATGGCGATGCTTATGCTTCATTCAAACGCAACGGTTACTATTTGTCATTCAAGAACCAAAAACCTTGCCGAGGTTTGCCGCCGCGCCGATATTCTTATAAGTGCAGTAGGCAGAGCAGGCTTTGTAACGAGCGATATGATTAAGCCCGGCGCAGTGGTTATCGACGTGGGTATAAACAGGGGAGAAGACGGCAAGCTTTGCGGTGATGTAGATTACGCGGCTGCCGAAAAGGTTGCTTCTATGATTACTCCCGTGCCCGGTGGCGTTGGCCCCATGACCAGAGCAATGCTTATGTGCAATACCGTTACCGCCGCTAAAAAACAGCACGGCATTTGAGGGTTGTTATGAAAAGGATTATTGTTTTTGTCCTTGTACTTTATTTGTTTGCGTTTCCCGTTTGTGCAACGGTAACACAAGGAAATATAACCCTTGACTATGCCGAAAACCTTACGGTATGCACTCAAAGCAGTATTCCGTCGGTGGATGGGAAAATTTTCGGTATGAATGAGGCTGATTTTAAAAAATATCTTACCGAAAACAATATTTTGCTTTACGGCTTTGATAACGATAACGCATTTGTTTTTGAGCTTACGGGCGAGAAAACCGATTTTACGCAAAAGGTCGGCGACTTTGGTAATATAAAGGAATCGGATATAAAGGATTTTGCCGACAAAACTGTTGAAAATCCTTACAGCGTTAAAAAAACAGCCGAAAGTGTTTTCGTTGTTACCGACAGTATTTCAAAGGGAGAAAACGGCTACGTTACACGTCAGTATATAACGGTAAAAAACCAAAGCCTTTATGTTGTAACCTTTATTGTTCCGGGCATTGCTATTAACCAAAATAAGTCGGAGCGTATAGATAAAATAATAAACGCATTAAGCTTTGGGGAAAGCAATGCACCAAAGCAGGTTAGTGCTGTTTCGGTTATAGTTGTTGCGGCGCTTGTTATAATAATTGTTTTAATTGCCGTTTATATTGCTGTAACTGTTATTCGCGATTTGCGTAAAGTAAAAAACTTCGAAAACCAAGCAGAAGAATAAGGAGGCTACTCCAATGAATGAGCACAATACCGAAGCGGTTACGGTTAAAGACGTAAACCATAGAAACGGTGCGGCGGTTATATTAATAAGCGTATTATTGTCGCTTGTTATAGGACTTTCAGGCGGCTTTGTGGCCGCAAGGTATCTTATAAGTCAAATTCCTAAAAGCGAGCCGAGTACCAACGTTAACCAAAATCCCACCAACGTTACCATATCGGTTGACGAAAGCTCTAATTCGAATATTGAGGCAGTGGCAAAAAAGGCTTTGCCTTCGGTTGTATTTGTACGAACCTCCACCGCCGTCGATGATTTCTTTGGTGGCAGCAGTGAGCCTGCAGGTGAGGGAAGCGGCGTTGTATATTCCGAGGACGGCTACGTTGTGACCAATTATTCGGTTATACAAAAGGCGGTGGAAAATGCCAACGTTAAGGTTGAGGTTTTCTTCCAAAACAACCTTAAAAAGCCTGTTAAGGCCGAAATCGTGGGCTATAATATTTCCTACGACCTTGCAGTATTGAAGGTTAATGCAACGGGCCTTACCCCTATTGAATTAGGAAGCGTAAAGGGACTTGCCGCAGGACAATACGTTGCGGCAATATCATCCCCCGGTGGCATTGATTATATGGGAACAGTAACCTACGGAATTATAAGCGGTGTTAACCGTAAGGTGGAAAATTCCGCTTCTAACGAAAAAGCACTTTCTCTTATTCAAACCGATGCTATATTAAACACCGGTTTTACAGGCGGCGCCCTCGTTAATATTAAGGGTCAGCTTATAGGTATTGCGAGCTCTAAAATCGTTTCGGTTAACGTTAGCGGTATGGGCTTTGCAATTCCTGTGGATAAGGTAAAAGAGGTTTGCGATAAGGTTATTGACAAGGGCGACACACCCGACCCGTATATCGGTGTTTCCTTCAGCGATATTTGGTCAGCCGAAAGGCTTAAGGAATACGGATATCCCGTTGGCGCAGTTGTTAAGAGCGTTGTAGAAAACGGTCCTGCGCATATTGCAGGAATAGGCAACGGCGATATTATTACCGAGTTCGGCGGCGAAAAGGTTAACGGCTTTGAGGAGCTTAACGGTTTTATTGCAAAATGTCAGCCGGGTGATACCGTTTCGGTTAAATACTACCGTTCGGGCAGATACCTTACCACCGCTATTACGGTTGGCTCAAATAACTCACAGTAACTTAGAATCCGAAGCAATTTGCTTCGGATTTTTTCTTGACATAATATTTACAGTGTGATATCATAATGATATCAAAGTAGTTGAGGAGGAACTGTAATGAATGAAATTTTAATTAATAAAAAGAAAAACGGTATGGCTGTTCTGCTTATTACCATATTATTGCATATTCTTGCTGTAGTAGCGGTAATTTTTGGCGCCATTACGGAGGAGGCGGGCGGTAGTCCTGCACTGCTTATTGTTGGAATTGTTTATCTTTGCATCGGTTGGATAGTTATTCCCGGTTTTAAGGTTTTAAGACCGCAGGAGGCGTTAGTGCTTACACTTTTCGGTAAATACGCAGGAACCCTTAAGGGGGACGGCTTTTACTTTGTTAATCCCTTTTGCGTAGCGGTAAATCCTGCCGCAAAAACTCAGCTTAACCAAAGCGGTGACGTTAAAACCACTCTTACCGCCGTTACTGCGCAGGGAAGCGTAAGCGCCGAAATCCCGAGCAAAAAGCTTTCTCTCAAGCTTATGACCCTTAATAATAACCGTCAAAAAATAAACGATTGTCTCGGCAATCCCGTTGAAATCGGAATTGCCGTAACCTGGAAAATAGTAGATACCGCCAAGGCTGTATTTAACGTTGATAACTTTAAGGAATACCTTTCCCTTCAGTGTGATACGGCTCTTAGAAATATAGTGAGACTTTATCCTTATGACGTTGCTCCCAACGTTGATACCACAGGTGACGGACTTGCCGATGACGGAAGCCTTCGCGGTTCAAGTGATATTGTGGCAGGCAGAATCAGAGATGAAATTCAGCAACGCGTAGAGGTGGCCGGCATTGAGATTATTGAAGCAAGAATAACCTATCTTGCTTATGCAACCGAAATTGCCGCCGTAATGCTTCAGCGCCAGCAGGCCTCTGCTATTATTGATGCGAGAAAAATGATAGTAGACGGCGCCGTAGGAATGGTAGAAATGGCTCTTGAGCGCCTTAACGAAAAGCAGACGGTTGTACTTGATGAGGAAAGAAAAGCGGCTATGGTGTCAAATTTACTTGTTGTTCTTTGCGGCAACCATGATGCACAACCTGTAGTAAATTCGGGAAGCTTGTATTAATTATGGCAGATAATAAAAAACAAATACCCTTAAGGGTATCGGAAAAGCTGTTTAATGCTATTGCCTCTTGGGCAGAGGACGACTTTCGTTCAATTAACGGACAAATAGAGTATCTTTTGACCGAGTGCGTAAAGCAACGCAAGAAAAACGGTAAATACGTTTCGGATGAAATCGACAAACCTATAGAGCTTGATATTAAATAAAAAAACAGAGGCAACGCCTCTGTTTTTTATTATATTAGTGTTATCAAATATGGGATAACGTAGGCGATAACCGCCATTATAAGTCCTGCAGTTATTACACCTAAGGTAATTATAGGAAGGGCAGTTTTAATTCTTAAATCAAGCACATCGGCAACAAGTCCTCCTGTCCAGGCACCCGTGCCGGGCAAGGGAATGGCTACAAATAGAAACAGTCCCCAATGCTTGTATTTTTGTATTGATTTGTCCTCTGCCTTTTTATGTGCTTTTTCTTCAAGCTTGGTTGCAAGCTTACAAAACAGCTTTGTGCCTTTAAGCCATTTTAATATTCGCCTAATAAATAAAAGCTCAAAGGGAATGGGCAGAATATTTCCTATAACGCAAATAGGAAACGCTAACCAAAAATTAACGTTTAACACCGCCGCGGCAACCATACCGCCTCTCAGTTCGAGAATGGGTAGCATAGATATCACGAAAACTGCCAGCTCGGCAGGGATTTTATCCCTTAAAAAGTCGGCTAATTGTTCTGCCATAATAAATAACCTCTTGTTTTAAATATTAAGCAACTGATTAAAGTATTCAATTACGTTAACACCGTTTCTTAAAGGAATATAAACCAATAAATAAACGAGTAGTGCGGCAATTATAAATAAAAGTCCTATAATAACCCAAATGAAAACATCTAAGCCGCTAAGGTGCTTTTCTGTTTCATCGTAGTCCTCATCGTCCTCATCGTCCTCATCGAGGCTGTCCTCGGCAACTTCAATCTCGTCGCCGTGGTCTGAATTATAGATGTAGTTGTCGTCAATATCGGCGCCTTGCTCAGTGTCTTTTTCTGTCTCTTCTGCGAAAATATCAATAAAGCTGTCGTCAGAGCTTACTTTGTTTTCTGTCTGCTCTTCGGGTTCCTCTACGGCTTGTGTTTCTTCGGTTATGGCTTCGGCTTCGAAAACCTCATTATCCCCTTCGGCTTCTTCTATAGTTTCAGCTTCGTTTTCGGATACAGCATTTTCGGTTATGGCTTCGGCTTCTTTACTGTCGTTTGAGGCTACGGTTTCCTCAAGGTCCTCGGTGACGGGCTCGGCAATATCGGTAACCTCTTCTTTAATTTCTTCCAACGGATTTTCGGTTACTTCTTCGTTTTCCGAAGCTTGTTCGTTGGTAATAACCGTTTCGGTGTCAGGGGTGTGGCTAACAGCCGTTATGTACTGAAAAACAAGGTTTTCTGCCACGTCTTTTCTAAGTGATTTAGCTCCGGGGAGAAGTATAATGGACTGAGGGCCGCTTTCCATAATACAGCCTGCAAGCACACCGTCGCTGCTGACAAGAGGTACTGCGCCTGCAATAATGGTGGTATCCTCTCCGTCGTTAATACCGTATTCCTCGGCATTGGCATTAGTAAGAGAAGCACCTATAGCTTTTGAAATAAGGCTATACAGTCCGTCGTTTCCGCTGAGCTTACCGATAATAAGTATCACACGGCTTCTGTTAACGGCTTTGGAAAGGCAGTCAATCATTTCCTTGGGCGAGGCGGTTTTGTTGTTTAAAACCCTCGAATGACAGCAACCGCCCAAATTGAATTCGAATTCAAAATCAGAAGGGGTATCGTAATAGATGATATCAATTTTCAAATTCTTTAACATAATTTATGCTCCTGTAAATTAAATTATTCAAAATTATTCCGTAGTATCGGAAGAGGAAGGGGACTGTTCGGTAGTGGTATTTTCACTTGAATTACCGTCGGAAGGGTTTGAGCTTGAATCGTTTCCTTCGCTTGAGCCGCCTTCGCTCGCACTTTCTTCACTTGAGCCGTCATCACTTGAGCTTTCTTCACTTGAATCGTTTTCGGAGGAAGAAGGCGTGGATGGGTCGGAAGGTGTAGACGGGTTAGATGGAGTTGAAGGAGTGGGGCGGGAAGGCGTGTTAGGTCTTTGACTGCTTGACGGACTTTCGTTTGATGAGCTTTCCTCGGAAGAACTGTCGTTTGATGAAGCGTCATCCGATTCATTACCGCTGCTAACCTCAGCACCTGTCATAGAGGAACTGTTTCCGCCTTCGAGTCCGCGTTTATCATACCAAGCCTTAGGATAAACGGGGGAGGGATTAACGGCATAGGTTGCCGTGGAATCGCCCGATTCACTCTTTTTGGCAATTACAACAAGCCTTGCATTTTCAAAGGCATCGCTTGTGGTAACTAAAGTGAGAAGCGAATCGTCAAAGCCTAATTGTAAATCGGTTATGTAAAGGCTTTTTGCCTTTGCCTCCTGAACCCACGACATAAAAGAGGCTATGTTATCAAAGCTTTGACGTGAAAAATCAAAGTAATGGCCGTTATCCTGCTCCTTTGAAGCGTTGGTTATAATAACGGCAAAAACCTTGTACGAAGCCTTTCCGCTGCTCGTGGTAAGAGTGATATCCGAATTGGAATTGAGAAACGCTAAGCTCTGATAATTATTTAACGCGCCGAACATTGAGCCGTCGTTCATATTTTGACCGTAAACCGTAAGATTGCTTGCGGCACCGTTACCTTCAACTACGTTGCGGTAGTCAAAGAATAATGCACCGTATCGGCTTTTTTGTCGGTTCATATTGTGGGTTGTGTAGTAGGTGTTGTCACTCGTTTGATAAACAGGATTATTTATTTCGGTGCCGTAAATATTAAGCCATGCCAAAAAATCGCTGTTTTGAGCTTTGAGGGTATCGAAGGCTTGGGGTAAGGCATTCGAGGAATAAACCTCTCTGGCATCGTTAATAAGGGATAAATCGCGGTAGATTTTGCCGAAAAAGCTACCGAATATTATTGCGGCAACCAACAATAGGGCAATTACCGTAATAAATGCTATTTTAACCGTCTTTGATGCTTTTGAGGGCTTGAAAGTAAGCTCTTCATTCTCAAAATCATCCTGTTCGGTTATAATGCCAATGTCATCGTTATAGTTTTCGCTTGCAATTTCGGGGGAATCATCGTCGGAATTTTTTTTGTTGCCGTAATCCTCATGGATAAAATCGGCAAAATCAAGGGTGTGGCTATCGTCGGCCTCAATAAGCTCCTCATCGCCGAAGTCATCAGCGATGATAATAGAGGAGGTTTCGTCATCAACGTAAACGGGAGTTGGCTTTTCCTCCCTTGCTTTTTCTTCGTTTATTTGCTTTTCGGCTGTAAAGCTGTCAAGAGTTGGCTGAGCAGAAAGAACAATAATGCTTTCTTCCGTTGATGCGCCTGCCATAAAATCGGGAAGGCAGGAAATATATCGACGTATAAGGTCAAGGGCGGTAAAGGTTGCGTGCTCCCTTATTTCGTCTCTGCTTAAGGTTTCGGGAAGGGAAATCAGTCTTACCCAAAGCTTTTCCTTATCACATAAAGCAACGTAAACGGTGCCTACCGCTTTCCCTTCGCTGCTGTCGGGTCCTGCAACCCCCGTGATTCCTATGCCAAGGTCGGCTCCGCTTTTATTGCGAATTCCTTTTGCCAGCGCGGCGGCGGTTTCCTTGCTAACGGCACCGAAGGAAGAAATAATGCTTTCGCTGACTCCGACAATTTCGGTTTTGATTCGGTTTGAATAGGCGCAAACACCCATTTCCAACACACTCGAAGAGCCCGAAATCGATGTAATTGCTTCGGAAAGCATTCCGCCCGTACAGCTTTCGGCTGTGGAAACGGTAAGGCCCTTTCGCTTAAGTGCATCAACGGTAATTTCGGAAAGAGAACGGCTTCCTATTTCGTAAAGACAGTCGCTGAAGTGATTTTTAATTTTACTTATAGCACCGTAGCAAGCTTTGTCAGCGTCATCAATCGATGAGGCACAGGCCGATATATTAAGGCTTATATTACCAAAGTTATCGTCAATTTGGAATTTAACGGGATAATTGCTTTTAATAACACTAATAACCTTATTTAATTCATCAAGGCTTGTACCGAAAAGCTTGATTGTTGTGCGTGAAAGGTTAATACCCATTTCCTCAGCATAGTAAGGAACAATAAGCTCATCGGTAAGCGGTTTCAGTGAATCGGGGTTGCCCGGCAAAGCGAAAAAGGTTTTTCCCGACACCTTAATACAAAAAGCGCAATCACAGTTTTCGCGGCATAACTTAACCTTGCTGCCTGTCGGAAAATACAAATCCTCATCGCTAAAGGCTACAGAGCGCCTGACTAAAAGGTTTTTGTATTCGTCGCAAATTTCCTCTGTAAGGTGATAGGCTTTATTAATAACCTTTTTGGAAAGCTGAGGGTCACCGCAAAGTATAACCGTTTTATTATTGGCAGTCAAAACCTTGACTGCATCGGTCAACAGGTCTTGGTCAGCTTTACAGTATTGAGACTCGGGAATAGGTGTACCCAATTGATTAAACAGAGTAAAAAGCTGTTTTTCACATTCCTTTATGTTTTCGTTAACCTTACCCGAAGCAAAGTATAAAATTTCAGTATTCATTATGTTGCTCCTTATATAACCTCGCCGTCGCGGGTAATGCGTGAATAAACGGTTTCGCTAATAGCTTTTTCAATAAGCGGTGCAAAGTCGAATGCGCTTTCGGCTTCGGCGCATTCCTCTATTGTCGGACGGGTACGGGGATGACGGGGAGTAAATACCGTACAACAGTCCTCGTAAGGAAGCACCGAGGTTTCAAAGGTGTCGATTTTTCGTGAAATAACTATAATTTCTTCCTTATCCATACCGATAAGAGGGCGGAGCACCGGGAGCTCGCGGGTTACAATATCGGTAACTCCGATAGCGGGAAGGGTCTGACTTGCAACCTGACCTAAGCTTTCACCCGTAATAAGTGCCTTGCTTCCCGAAGCAATAGCCAAGCTTTCGGCAATACGCATCATCATTCGTCTCATTATAAGCGTAAAGTATTCTTCCTTGCAGTTGTCGGCAATAGCCTCTTGAATTTCGGTAAAGGGAACTATGGCAAGGCGGATATCACCGCTGTATTGAGCAACCTTTTGAAGCAGGGTTTTAACCTTTTTCTCGGCAAGTGGGCCCGTATAAGGGGGACTTGCAAAGTGAACGGCATTAAGAGTAAGTCCACGCTTTGCCATTGTGTAAGCGGCAACGGGACTGTCGATGCCTCCTGAAATAAGAATTGTGGCTTTACCTGAGGAGCCGACGGGGAGTCCGCCTGCACCGTGAAGCTGACCTGCGTGAATATAAGCGGCGTAATCTCTTATTTCAACCGAAACGATAATATCGGGATTTTTAACGTCAACCCTTAAATAAGGCATAGCAGAGAGAATTGCTCCGCCTACCTGCGCGGCAATTTCAGGTGACTTTAAGGGAAAGGCCTTGTCACTGCGCTTAGCAATTACCTTAAAGGTTTTAACCCCTTGAAGGGCAGGCCTAACGTAATCGGCAACCACCGATAAAATTTCATCCATATCTTTATTAAGTGCGGCACAACGGCTGAATGCGGCAATACCGAATATTTTGCTTACTCGGGAAATGGCCTCTTCAAAATCGAACTCATCGTCAACGGGTTCGATATAAATGGTTGATTGAGCACTTTTTACACTAACCTTGCCAAGATCGCGCAGACGGCGGCGGATAGTTTTAATAAGCATGCTTTCAAAGGTGCTTTTGTTAAGACCTTTAAGTACAAGCTCACCGTTTTTTATAAGGATAATTTCTTTCATTACTTTTTAAACCTTCTCATTTTATTTGTGATTTCAACTATAGCTTCGCAAAGAAGCTGTGCCTCCTCAAGGGTGTTGTGCCTCGAAAGACTTATTCTTACGGCACTGTCAATTCTGTCATTGTTTAGTCCTATTTCGCTTAGTACGTAGCTTCTGTGACCCTTAGCACAGGCACTGCCCTTAGATACAAAAATGCTTTTTGCTGCAAGTGCGTTTAGCATAGGCTCAGATTTATAGCCGTCAACCGAAATATTAAGAATATAAGGTAAAGCGTCTTCGGGGGAATTAATTATAACCCTTTCGGTATTAAGCAGCATTGCCTTTATTTTGTCGTAAAGCTGTTTTTGAACAATTAACTGCTTCTCAACATTAGGCATAGCCTTTATTGCGGCGGAAAGACCGGCGATAAGCGGAACGCTTTCGGTGCCCGAGCGCAGGTTTCCTTCCTGACCGCCGCCGTAAATTATGGGGCGAATATTAACCTTACTTGATTTATAAAGGAAGCCGATGCCCTTTGAGGCGTGAATTTTGTGACCGCTTGCGCTAAGTAAATCCACTCCTAAGGCAGAAACCTTTATAGGCAACTTACCAAAGGCTTGTACGGCATCGCAATGCAAAAGGGCAGGGGCGTTTTTCTCTTTTATAATTCGTGATGCGCTGTCTACAGGCTGAATGGAGCCGATTTCGTTATTAACCAGCATAATTGAAACAAGTATTGTTTTGCTGTCTATAGCATTATATAACGATTCTTCGCTTATACGTCCGTTTTTGTCGGGAGATAAAAGAACAACCTCAAAGCCTTCCTGCTCAAGCTGTTCAAGGGTCTTTAATACCGACGGGTGCTCAATGGTGGTGGAAACGATTTTGCTTCCTTGCTTTTTTCTTGCCCTTGCGGCACCGAAAAGGGCAAGATTATTGGCTTCGGTACCGCTTCCGGTGAAGAAAACCTCATCATCACGGCAGCCGATAAAAGATGAAACAACCCTACGGGCATCCTCAATTACACCGAGAGCATTTATACCGCCCGAGTACCCCGATGATGGGTTATACCAATTTTCGGTAAGGCAGTTATTAATAGCCTCCACAGCTTCAAAACAAGGCTTGGTGGTGGCACTGTTATCCAAGTAAACCGTTTTATTCAAGGCAAAGCCTCCAAAATATATGATATTGACATAAATATACTTTTATATTATATTATAAAAGTAATAAATACGCAAGATATTTTACATAATAAATAGGATGAAAACGAGTTTTTTCGTAGTGGAAAAAATATTTAAAATAATACTTGCATTTTGAAAAGACTTGTAGTATAATATTTTAGCATTTGATTTCACCTACTCCTTTTAGGTGGGTTTGATGCCGAATAGTTCGACATTAAAGCGGATGGTCCTCTGTCGAGTACAGCTCGGGTATGAACGTCTGAAAAAAATTAGGAGGAAAATTTAAATGGACGCTATTAAGAAGTTAACCGAAGAATGCCTCAAAAAGGAAGTACCCGTGATCAATATCGGTAGCACCGTTAAGGTTCACGTACGTATTAAGGAAGGCGACAGAGAAAGAATTCAGCTTTTCGAAGGTACCGTTATTGCTAAGAATAACAGCGGCATTGCCGAAACCTTCACTGTACGCAGAGTTTCCTATGGTGTAGGCGTTGAGCGTGTATTCCCTGTACATTCTCCCAACGTTGCTAAGGTTGAGCTCGTTAGAAACGGTCGTGTTCGCAGAGCTAAGCTTTACTATCTCCGTGATAGAGTTGGTAAGGCTGCCAAGGTTAAGGAATTGATTGGCTAAGAAAAGGGAAGGAGGCAACGTGGGTTGTCTCCTTTTTTCATTTTAACGGAAGGAATGGCTGTTTATGGAAACTGAAGTTAGAAATACCGAGCCTAAAGCAAAAGCTACGGCTACAAGTGAAGCCTTCGAATGGTTAGAGGTTGTGGTAAGCGCTTTATTGGCCGTTGTTATAATTTTTACCTTTGCTTTCAGGGTTGCTACTATTGTGGGCGGCTCAATGGAAAACACTCTTATCGAAAACGAAAAGGTTATTATTACCGATTGGTTTTACACTCCTAAGGCAGGGGATATCGTCGTTATTTCACGTAACGTAGAAAATAATGCCGATGTAAGCTCCGATAACGGGCCTATTATAAAAAGGGTTATTGCCGTAGCCGGTCAAACTGTTGATATTGATTTTGTAACGGGTGTAGTATACGTTGACGGTATTGCCCTTGACGAGCCGTATACCAAAACACCTACAAACACTCATTACGACGTTAGATTCCCCGTAAGGGTGCCCGAAGGCCATATTTTCTGCCTTGGGGATAACAGAAACGAATCAATGGACAGCCGTGATTCGAGAATAGGTAACGGTGGTATGATTGATCAGCGTTACGTTTTGGGTAAGGCTGTTTTAAGGGTGCTTCCCTTTGACAAATTCGGAGGTATTGACTGATGAGCGAGGCTCAATATATACAATGGTTTCCCGGTCATATGACCAAAACACGCCGTCAAATGGAAAAGGAATTATCACTTGTTGACGGTGTTTGTGAAATTGTTGATGCGAGAATTCCTGCCTCAAGCCGTAATCCCGATATCCCCAAACTTCTTGGAAAAAAACCTATGCTCGTCATACTTAATAAGTGCGATATGGCTGACAGCGAGGTTACCTCGCAATGGATAAAATGGTTTGAAAACAGAAATATTAAGGCTGTTGCGGTTGATTGCCGTACGGGTAAGGGTCTTAATCAGTTTGTACCAAAGGTAAAGGAAATGCTAAGCGAGAAAATACGAGCCAATACCGAAAAGGGTATGGCGGGCAAGCCGTTGCGCCTTATGGTTGTCGGTATACCCAATGTTGGCAAATCTACCTTTATAAACCGTATTGCAGGCTCCAACAAGGCAAAGACCGAAAATCGCCCCGGTGTAACCAGAGGAAATCAATGGTTTACCGTTGATAAGCAGCTTGAATTACTTGATACTCCCGGTGTTTTGTGGCCTAAATTTGAGGACAAAAATGTTGGTGAACGTCTTGCTTTTACGGGCGCAGTTAAGGATAACGTGGTTGATATCGAACTGCTC
>JAFVIF010000068.1 GCA_017474125.1 Clostridia bacterium | reverse complement strand
TGACTGTCAATGATCATATTTTTTTTCCTTTACATAACTCTTTTTTGTTAACTGATATTTTTTATTTTTTACTGGTAAAATATATAATTTCGTTCTACAATAAGTAGAGAATAAACAAAAAAAGCCGGAAACCAATGTCAAATCCATTTTTAAACAGTTTCTCTTTCAGCGCTAAAACATATTCTAAATTGATTTCTTTTTCAATTGTACCATTCACACCAACACTTCCACCATCACGAGCCCCATGACCAGCATCTAAAACAATCGTGTAACCATTCTTTTCAACTGCCCGTACTTCAAAAACTCGAAAATACAACACCGATGTAAAAAAAATTAAAGCTACAAAAATCATACTAACTACATTTTTAACAAGAAACTTTTTCATGTTTTATAATATGTTATTTGCATTAAATATAGTAAGTGAGCGCGGATATAAATACTTTGAAGAAGGACATGAAAAAATTAAAAATAAATACGAAAAAATGATAGGTCATGAAAAAACAAAAGAGTTAATTCATGATGCGATATTATATTTTTATTTTGAAGATAACAGAGGAGCTAAGATGGTTCTTCTTGCCGGTTTAGATGGTGTATTATATAAGAAAAAGGATGCATGCAAAATAGCATCGGTAGTATTAAGGGCTTTTAATTTTGAAGAGAGTAGTAAATCTATCGATGAATATATATCATTTTCCGAAAAAATGTGTAAAGAATTTGTTTTAAATAATGATTATTTTAAATCAATAATTGCAGATCATCCTTATAATCAAGAAGAATATAGTGATAATTGTATCAAAGACATACTAAATTCTGAAACTTTTTGTAATAATAGGTTGGAGAATTCTTATCTGCCAATTATAAATTCTACTTCCTCTTGGGGGGAACCGGAAATTTATTATGCTGATTCTGTATGTAATCTTTATTGGAAAGAAGTATCATCTAAGTATGAAAATGGTGGCTCTAAAAATCCAAATGATGCATTTGATATGATTTGTGATTATGTAAAATTATTTGAATAATTAATAAAACGTTTAAAGGAGATTATATTATGGGATATTACGGACCACTTGAAACTTGGAAGATTGTTTATTATCCAAAACCTATGCCTGCCGATGGACATATGGGTGTTGCTTTCGCAGAAGCTGATTGTCGTCAGATGGCGATGCAGACTTTTATGGAAGACTATTCCGGACAGTATACAACCATTCAATCTTGCGAAAAACTTTTAAAGTAATAGAAGTTTTTCCATTAAAAATAATTGCATTTAGAAAGGAAATTGTATTATGGAGTATCAGATGTCAGGTTTTAGTAATTTGTGTGGAACATGTGAATATTGGGTTGGACCGAGACAGCCAAATTCTTACGCATCACATGTAATACTTGCGTCTCAAAGTGTAAACGGAAAGTGTATGTGTCCCAATGCTCCGTGGGCGCGAGCAGATAAGCTAAGCAACGTTACAGCGTGCAATTGCTATAAAAAGTGGGCAATACTAAAGTAATCTAATATTATTCAACCATGAATGTATTTGACAACGATTTATTTTGATAATACTGCCCGCACGTGTCTTGATAGCACAAAATATCAGTGATATGTGTTGTTTATGAATAAAAGAACTGATGATTTTGCAGATCGTCAGTTCTTTTTTAATGTAATTTATTATGATTTTTATGTTTTTGCAAGTGTCAGCTATTGTATATATAATAATTTATTTAATTTTTTTATAAATTTTTTAATAATTATAAAATTTTAAAAACATAATATTTTTTATTACTTATCCCAATAAGTTTTTAAAAAATATTCAAAATTCAATTTTACACCCTTTGAAATCATTTCTTCAAATAACCTTTTACTATCAGCCCCCTGTCCCCATTCTTCACCGAAAAAATAACACTATTGACATAGCAAGTATTTTTACAAATCCACGGTTATCGTTTGCCCTGAATCAGAGAAATATTTTTCTGCCGAATTAATTAAATAATAGTTTGCAGCACGCGGATAATCCGCTTTAATTCGTCCATCTAAAAAGGTTGCCCCAACAGGGAAAAACGCAATTTTCGGTTGCATATACTTATATTCTTCTTCCGTCCCGCCCGAGTAGCCGTGATGAGTCACCTGTAAAATATCGCAACGCAAATCGTTTCCATACAGCTGAGCAAATATATCATCCTCAAAATCGGTAGGAAAAAATATGCGTTTTTTATCTACGGCAGCCATAAAGGAAAGCGAAGTTTTATTTAACCAATCACAATTTTCGGGCACTTCATCTTGTGTGTGAAAGAATTGTATTGAGCAGCCGTCGAAATCAAAATTTTGACCCAAATGCGGACGAAACCAGACAGCATTTATCTTATTTGATACTTGTAGCAATGCATCTTCTGTCAGCCAATCCTTCAATGGATCCACTCTGGTTTTACTGCGATAGGGATTTGCCACTATAGCTTTAACCGTCACTTCGTCAGCATACCGTTCGCAAAACGAGAAAAAGCATCCCGCGTGGTCTTCGTGACCATGTGATAAAATCCATGCTGTAACAGTTATTTTTTTATTTTCCGGAGTATTTTCCGATAAAAACGAAAATAACCCGTCTGCATTAAAATCATATCCACCATCAATAATTATGAAATTTCCTTCCGCCAACGTTAAAACAAAACTCATTCCTGCACCTAAAAGCGAGTCGCCTTTTTTCAGCGTCGGCATACTAAGCTTCGGACTGTGGATACAGTTATTATTTGACGGTATCAAAGGCGGCAGTTTTGTAAGCTCCATCGAATCCAAAACAACCATCAAACGGTTATATTCCGTAAAAAAAGTAACCGAAACAGTTTGGTTATTCAACATATACGTAGCAAATTTATTATTACCGAGTTTTTCCGATTGCAAAAGCGAATAATTATTTTTTAGCAATAGCGACAGAAAAGCATCATACCTATCAAGCGTTTGATTTTCTGCCGCCCATTTCCAACATTTTGTACCGATTTCTTCCGGAAAAGAACCCATAAATTCGTTTATAACGTTTATTTCCATTTGACATCCTCCAAGCAATTTCGCAGAATACGCAGTGTAACAAAAGCTAATTTTGTATTTCAGTACGATAGCAATTTTTAAATATATATTACAGCAGTTATATCCAAAAAGCAATAAAATATAGTAAAATTACGTTTCCTCACCAATTTCTTCTATGGGTGTATCAGGATCAAAGAATTTAAAAAACTGAACATAACTTTGTCTGTAATGATTTATAGTCCCTTGCCTTAAATTCCTCTGCCGGCAGTAGTCTAAATACTTGTCACACCCTTCCTTAAAAGTAATAGATTTTGTTGATTTCATTTTTAATTTTTTCACTGTAAAAAACCTCCATTTTCACACAAAAAAATATAGACACATCATAAAGGAAAACTCCAAAATGATGTGTCTAACTTTTTTAATTATGATTTTTTGTAATAGGTCTTTTACAAGTTGCCCGAAAGTCTTACAAATGCTTACTTATTAAGTGCTTCGTTAACTGCAACTGCCGGGGCAACAGTCATTTAAACCATGGGGTTGTTACCGGCACCGATAAGACCCATCATTTCAACGCACCTTGAAGCGGTAAAGATTCATTATAGCGCATTTTATACTTTTCGTATTCTGCTTTGTAATCAATATTTTCTTCCGAAATATTTCATCAATACTTTTATTTGTCATTTTCAAACCACATTGTTTTAAAAAATAGACACATTTATTTATCTTATATAATATAAAAAAGAAAAAATTCAATATTTTATTGGATAAGCAAATCAGGTGAGATACGGTGCGTAAATTACGCTTTCCGAATATACGTGGAAATTCTTTCGTAAAAATTGTCTCACGCTTGTTTGAGCGAGTAAACACTTCGTCAAGAAGCTCACGCAGAGCGTAAAATTCATTTGGTTTAAGTTTTCTGATTTCCATAATAAAACCTTCGATTTATAAATTTACATTACACCTCTATATTTTTTTCGGTACTCACTTGGAGAAAGTCCGATATGCTGTTTAAAGCAATATGAAAAATAACTTTGGGAATTAAAACCGCATTTAAAAGATATATCACCTAAAGGAAGTGTAGTATTGATAAGCATACTGCGTGCAGCAGATATACGACAGCCACAAAGATAATCCCCCGGTGTAGTGTTAAGACGTCTTTTGAACATCTGGTGCAAATATGAGACGCTGACGTTACACTCCGATGCAATGTCTTCTGCAGAAAGATTTTTATGATAGTTTTCTTCGATAAATTTCTGTGCGTATGAAATCAAGTTAACGTTTTGAGAACGTTTAATTGACAAGGAACGCAGGATAAGCAAAAGTTCGGCCGATGCCGCCATATTATCAATAGCCTTTCCCGAATGAAAAAGTGATAATATCTTGCCGAAAACCTCATCGTTCAATTGATGCTCCAATGCCGAAAAAAATGAAGATATCTCGTCTAAAGAACAGATAAGTTCGTCACTTTCGATATTAAAATGTACAAAGCGACAAGCAACAGGTAAATAACTATAACGTATATCACCCGGCCTTGCAAAAAGGATACTGCCTTTCGTAAGTTTATAGGGCACGTCATTAAGTACAGAAACGCCACTGTCCACAAAAAAATACTCAAGTTCGTAACAGCAAACCGTTCTCGGCTCAGTTTTCTTGTCGGCAGGATAGTCGCATCTGCTGTCAAAGGTTCCTATCGTTATAATGTTTGGGAATGCTGATTTCATAGTGCCGTCCTCTTATTAGTGCAGAATTTTTAAAATTTTCAAGCAGTATTTTGATAGAAAAAATCCAAATTTTATGATAAAATTGTATTAATAGCTTATGTTGCAGTCAAACACAGACGGTTATTTTTCAAATCCTATTGAATATAGGATATTTAAAATAATAACCATTGCGAATCGATTATAGCGCAAAAGCAAAACTGTGTCAACACAGTAAAAAGCAAATTACAAATGAAAGGAACGAAATTTATGTTAACTGAACTTGATATTAAAAAGAAACTCTCCGAAATGACGCTCGAACAAAAGCTCGGACACCTGATTATATGCCGTGATAATTCACTTGCAGGAGGCCCCGGAAAGGAATTTCTGCTTGATAAATTAAGACGGGGATGCGTAGGCGGCATTCAGGTACCCGAACGTGCAAACACGCGTGAGCTGATTGCTGAAGCAAAGGCTACCGCTCCGAATCCGGTTCTGCTTTGTGCCGATATGGAGCACGGTGTTCCGATCGAAGAAGCACACAAATTGCCAGGAACAATCACGCTTTCCTCCGCTGACGATGAAAAGCTTGCCTACGAGTTTGGAAGAATTACCGCAATAGAGGCAAAAGACATTGGCTATAATCTTGTATGGGGACCTGTCGTTGACATCGCACCCGGCCTCAGAGGTTTGGGACTGGACCCGTATAAGACAGCAAAATATGCCGAGCTTATTGCTCGCGGCTATATGGACGAAGGACTTTTCTGCACGCCAAAGCACTTTCCGGGTTCAGGTGGAATATTTTACGATACACATATGTATTTCGATGCAAAATCCGAAAAAGACGAGAAGGAACTTTTGGAATGCGATTTGGTACCTTACCTTGAAATGATGAAACATTCCGCTTTAATCGGAATTATGACGTCGCACAATCGCTTCCCTAAAATCGACCCTGAATATCCCGCTTCTCTATCAGAGAAAATCATTTCGATAATAAGAAATGCCGGCTATGACGGACTGATACTTACAGATTCGTTTGCTATGATGGGTGTACTGGATGAATTCGGAGATGAGCGCAGCATAGCTTATGCAATCCGTGCAGGAAACGATATGGTTCTTCCAAACTACAGAATATCCTATGAACAATCGTTGAAATATGTGGAAAATGCATACAATAGCGGAATCATCACACCCGAAAGGCTTGACGATGCTGTAAGGCATATTTTGATTGCCCAGGATTTTGCTCAAAAACCCGCATCACGTTCCACTCTCAGTGATGAGCAATTGGAATACATCGAAAAAATGAATGAAAGTTCAATATGTGCGATTACCGACGACGGAGTTCAGCCTTATATTGAAAAAGACAAAAAGCATCTCTTTGTCGTTCTTACTGAAAACCTTTATTTAAATAAAAGCGGTGTGCCATTTGAATTTTCACCTTCGAGCAGATGGAAACCTGATGAAATATGTAAACAAATAAGCGACGAATTCCCTGACAGTACCATTGTGCGAATCAACGAATTCCCCAATCCCGGTCAGATTCTTGAGGTATGCAAAGCGTATCCCTCACACGACGATATAATTTTCCTTACCTACTGTAAATGCCTTGCTTACGGTGGAAGCGATGGTCTTACTGAGCGTGTACTGACACTTATGGACGCCACAAAAGGAAAACTTGCGGCAATAGCACATATGGGTACTCCAAACACGTTGGAATCAGCACCCCATTCACCAAGAGTTATTTGGAGCAATCCGGGACAAAAAAGCACTGAAAATATGATTGACATTTTGAGCGGAAAACTTGAGCCCAAGGGCAAATTACCGTATAAACTTAATTTAAAATAACAGAAATTTTACGTTTATAGTCACCTAACCATCAAATCAATAATGTATAATGGATTTTAAAGCGTAAATGTGATATTATATCATATAACAAGAAACTTTCGGGAGGTTATACATAATGCTTCGTGTTGGCAGCGATAATTTTTATGCCGATATTTCAGCAAAAGGGCAACGACTGGAAATTGTCGGAGGAAAAATGATGGATTTCACCATCATACCTTCACCGCTTTTCGTCGGTGATATCAGACGGGCAAACGACGAAACGTCGGTCAAAATTTCCTCGTCTGATATATGGGACTCTGTAACGTGGCATACGAATGAGATCCACACAGAGATAGTCTGTGCGGGTCATGAGATTGCCCGTGAGCTTACTGTTATTTGCCGAGTACGTACCGAATGTGGAGGACTTGTTTGGCAGACGAGCGTGCTCAATGACAGTACCGAATGGAGCGTTATGCAGATAAATTATCCGATACCGACTTTGGAACATCCTGACTTTACGATGTTTGTGCCATATATCGGAGGGCAAATCGTGGAAAATGCCGGAAATAAAGGTTTTGCTTTAAGCCAAAACTATCCCGGTGGACGAATAACCATGCAATATTTCGCGGTTTACTCTAAAAACGGGGGCATTTATCTCGGCATAGAAGACTCCAATGCAGCAACCAAGCATTTCGAAATAAAAGCAGATGCCAATCGTTTTTCTGTTACAACAGGTTTTTATGCTATCAACGCAGGTGTTGTCGGAAACTCATTTGATTTGTTTGGCGAGGTAAAGTGGCAGCCTTTTATCGGCGACTGGTACGATGCATCTATGATATATGCAGATTTTGTTCGTTCTAAAGCCACATGGTTACCCGAGTTAGGACGCCCCGATACGTCGGAACGCTTCCGTAAAAATCCGTTTTGGATATCTGACTATATTCCTAATTCGCCCTACCAACGAGAAAACAAACCAATGTCACTCAGTGCTGGAAGTGATATTTATGATGCCGATTACTGGTACAAAGCACCTATTCAGTTACAAAAGCAGCTTGGCGTACCAATCGCATACCACGTATACAATTGGCACGAGATTCCTTTCAATATAGAGTATCCTCATTTTCTTCCCGCAAAGGATACGTTTCTCGCACATGCCGCAGAGCTTCGAGATCATGATATAGCGGTTCTCCCCTACATCAATGCCGTCAGTTGGGAAAAGCACGACGGTGAGATGGGTCACGAGATCAACTACGATAACACCGGAGCACCGGGAGCGGTAATATTGGAAGACGGTTCGGTTTTACACCAGAATTATCCTCAGACCACGGAAAAAGGTGATAAAAGTTTTCTCGTACATATGTGTCCGACGTACACTCCGTGGCATCAGCTTATGGAAAAGCTCACCCGCGAGATGGAAGCAACGCTTCCAATCGACGGAATATACTATGATCAAACCGCTGCCGTAAGAGCACAACCTTGCTTTAACCACAATCACAAACATCTCCCCGGTGGTGGAAGCTTTTGGACGGACGGATGGAACTCTATGATGGAATGCATTCGTGCCAAAAAGCCCGCAGACTCCTTTTATTTCACCGAAGATAATGCCGAATCGTATATGAAGAGTTTTGACGGATACCTCACCTGGACGTGGGTCTATAAAGGAGAAGTGCCTGCGTTTTCTGCAGTTTATGCGGGTTATATTCAGCTTTTGGGACGTTGCACTATCGGTAAGAAAAAGGAAGATCTTCCCTTCTTCAAATATTGCACGGCACGTTCGCTTGTGTCGGGTCAGCAATTAGGATGGTGCAAAGCAGATCTTGTATGGCAACCCGACTGGCTCAGCTTTCTCAAAAATGCGGTAAGTGTGCGTTGGGAACTTGCCGATCTGTTTAATACATCACAGATGCTCCGTCCTCCGTTAGTCAAAACTTCACTTCCAAAGCTTGTCACCACAGAAGGACTATGGTTCGAGGGAAATTTGGAATCCGAGCAAATTATTGCCGGTGCATGGCGCGGCCGTGACGAAAAAGAAACGGTAATAATCGCGGTAAATATTGCCGACGAATCAGCCGAATTCTCTTTAGAATTCAATTTAGCCGAATACGGAATCGAGAAAGAAACTCTTCCCGATTGTTTCACGTCGGAAGGCAGCCGCTGTACTGTTTGCGACTCACTCGAATCAAATAGTATTCGTGTATATAAAATTCCCACCTTATAAGATAACTGTATCAGCCACATAAACCATTTCACAATAAAACAAAGGAGTTAAACCGTATTTCGGTCTATCTCCTTTATTATTTATATTTCTTTAATGAGTAGTGCGCTAAGCGGCTTTAAACTAAAGGTTAAATCGCTTGTAGTAGCAATAAGCTATCCATCGTGTTCTTTATCCAAAAGATAAATTTCGTATTTGCCTAATTTACCGAAATCGATCTTTATTTCCTTTTCTTCCAACACGTCATCTTCTTCTACGTAGTAGGAAACTGTCGCCAGAGCTTTACCATTTTTATCCACACCGCTTCGGTGTAGGTTTCAATATGATTTTTATCCACCTTAATTGCCTTCATCTTAAACCTGTGTATATATTCCTCATCCATTAGATAGTGCATAGTAGTTATATAATCCCGCAGATACGAATTTATACTAACATCATTATCAAGGGTAGAACGCAGGTGCAACACATATCTTTTATAAGCGTCCTCGTCAATTTCTTCTATGGGCGTATCGGGCTCAAAGAACTTAAAAAACTGAACATAACTCTGTCTGTAATGATTTATAGTACCTTGTCTTAAATTTCTCTGCCGACAGTATTCAAGATACTTATTACAGCCCTCCTCAAATGTAATAGATTTTGTTGATTTCATTTTTAACTTTTTCATTGTAAAAAGCCTCACTTTTAATGCAAAAAAATATAGACACATCATTGAAGATTACTCAAAAATGATGTGTCTAACTTTTTTTAATATTGATTTTTTATAATAGGTCTTTTACATTTGCCCGAAAGTCTTAAAAAGCCTTATTTGTTAAGTGCTTCGTTAACTGCAACTGCACAAGCAACAGTCATACCAACCATTGGGTTGTTACCCGCGCCGATAAGTCCCATCATTTCTACGTGAGCGGGAACGGAGGAGGAGCCTGCGAACTGAGCGTCACTGTGCATACGGCCCATAGTATCGGTCATACCGTAGGAAGCGGGGCCTGCAGCCATATTGTCGGGGTGGAGAGTACGACCTGTACCGCCGCCCGAAGCAACGGAGAAGTACTTCTTGCCCTGCTCAATACATTCCTTCTTGTAGGTACCTGCAACAGGATGCTGGAAGCGGGTGGGGTTGGTGGAGTTACCGGTGATGGAAACGTCAACACCCTCAAGATGCATAATAGCAACGCCTTCACGAACGTCGTCTGCACCGTAGCAACGAACCTTAGAACGCTCACCGTCGGAATAAGCAATTTCTTCAACAACGTTTACCTTACCGGTGTAGTAGTCAAACTTAGTCTGAACGTAGGTAAAGCCGTTAATACGGGAAATAATCTTAGCGGCATCCTTACCAAGACCGTTAAGGATAACGCGGAGAGGTTCTTTTCTTGCTTTATTAGCACTTCTTGCAAGACCGATAGCGCCTTCAGCAGCAGCGAAGGACTCGTGGCCTGCCAAAAATGCAAAGCACTTGGTTTCATCTCTAAGAAGCATTGCGCCCAGATTTCCGTGGCCGATACCAACCTTACGGTCGTCGGCAACAGAGCCGGGGATACAGAAGGACTGAAGACCGAGACCGATCTTTTCAGCGGCTTCAGCAGCGTTAGCTGCCTTATCCTTAATAGCGATTGCACAGCCTACAACGTAAGCCCAAGCAGCGTTTTCAAAGCAAATGGGCTGAATACCCTTTACTATATTATAAGCATCAACACCTGCGTCATCGCAGATTTTCTTTGCTTCTTCAATAGAAGCAATGCCGTGTTTATTAAGCTCCGCATTGATTTGGTCAATACGTCTTTCATAACTTTCAAATAATGCCATAAGTCATTGCCTCCTTTATTATTCTTCACGTGGGTCGATGAGCTTGGCTGCATCATCAACACGTCCGTACTGACCGCTTGCTTTTTCTAAAGCTTCGTTAGCGTCCATACCCTTTTTGATCATATCCATCATCTTGCCGAGGTGAACAAACTTGTAACCTGTAATCTGATCGTCCTTATCAACGGCAATCTTAGTTATATAGCCTTCAGCAAGCTCAAGATAACGGGGGCCCTTAGTTTTGGTAGCGTAGGTGGTACCAACCTGAGAACGAAGACCCTTACCTAAGTCTTCAAGGCCTGCGCCAATGGGAAGACCGTCTTCGGAGAATGCAGTCTGAGTACGGCCGTAAACTATCTGTAAGAATAATTCTCTCATAGCGGTGTTAATAGCATCGCAAACGAGGTCGGTATTAAGAGCTTCAAGAATAGTTTTGCCAACGAGAATTTCGGAAGCCATAGCTGCAGAATGGGTCATACCCGAACAGCCGAGAGTTTCAACGAGAGCTTCCTCAATAATACCCTCCTTAACGTTGAGAGTAAGCTTACAGGCACCCTGCTGAGGAGCACACCAGCCAACACCGTGGGTAAGACCGGAAACATCCTTAACTTCTTTTACCTGAGTCCACTGGCCTTCCTGCGGAATTGGTGCAGGGCCGTGGTATGCGCCCTTAGCAAGAGGACACATTTTTTCTACTTCATGTGAGTATTTCATAAACAGAACTCCTTTCGGTTAATCGGCCTCGGGGCTGATAACCCAAAACAAGGCACTATGGGTTTATTATATCATAAATAAAAAAATATGCAATATTTTTGTCTTATAAAATGCTAAATTTCGTCAATTTTTATGCCGGCAAGATAAAGCTTTAAAAGAGCAAGGTCGGTGGTGTCAAAAAACGAATCCTTATTTATATCACCGAGATACGTTTCTATCTGCTCACTGCCGCTGAGAGCGAGCTTCATAAGTGCTAAATCCACAGTATTGATTGCGCCGTCCATATTACAGTCTCCCGTTAAAACCTCATTCCACACGGCATAAAGGGTAACCGATTCCTTAAAGACGTAAAACTCCCCTGCCTTATATTCAACCTCACCGTCCTTTTCGGCAGACCAGCCCATAAAGGCGTAGCCCTCTTTAGTAGGCGTAATGTCGGACAGCGTTATTCTTCCGCTCATAGCAAGGTAAGCTGTTTCGGGAGCGCCCGTTCCGCCGTTAGCATCGTATACAACGGTTTTTTGTACGTACTGTTGGGGATTTAAAGTAAACTCGCCTAACAAAATTACGTTATTATACGTATCTCTGACGTATACCTTTGTTTGATAATCGGCATCGGCGGATTCAAAATCGGCAGTTTTAACACGAACGGCATAAACGCTGTCGGCAATAAGGCCTGCTATATGCTCTACAGTTTTACCGTTTACGGTGGTAGAGGTATAAACTGCGCTGATGCCTACGTTATCCTGCGCCGCAACGACAACGGTATAGCCGCTGCTGTTAATATCGGCAACCTCGCTAAGATTACCAATGGGGCTTTCGCCGTCGGCAATATTAAAGGTAACGGTATATATGTTCTGTACAGTTACGTCGGTAGATGCAAAAATTTCAACGGTATGCTCGCCGTAGGAAAGACTTTTAGCCGAAAGAGAAACGGCAAAGCCTACGTTTTTAGAAGGGCAAGCGGAATATTTATTTTTTACGTCGGTCCTTGCTTCTACGGTAAGTGGGGTTTTAGGACCGCCGTCCACCGAATAAAAGCAGGGAGCTTCACCTACGTTTGCAAAAGCCCAGCCGCGTACCGCAATGGTATCGTCAATATCAAAATCGCTTCCTGCTAAAGGTGTTTCAAGCTTATGAGTAAAGGCAACGCTTTTACGGTTCACACCGTTAAGAGCAACGTCGGAAGCCTTTACGTAGCCGGTATAGGAAGTGCCGCCTTTGGTGATTTTTATTCTCATCCACTTAACGCCCTTACCGTCGTAGGTAAGATTAAGCACCGAAACCTCATCGCCCTTTTTGGCGGTACAAAGCACTGTAGAGCCACCCGGAGCGGACACCACAGAACAGGAGGAAACGGCTATAGTATCCTCACCCTTCGAATTAATTGTTACCCGCTTATGGTAAATATAGCCCTCAAGCCCATTACTTGCAACCCTAACGTAGTACCACTTATCGCCGTCGGTATCGTAAGCGGCTTCAAGAATATAAACCCTTACGTTACTTGCAACGGCACCCACAACGTCGTTCCAGGTGCCCGGGGCGGAACGAAGATTATAGGAAGTATTGGTATAGTCGTAAAGAGGCTCGGCAGGCGCTTCGTCTACCGTTATAAAGTCGCTTCTTATAAATCCCTGCACCTTTGCGGAAAACACTATTACACTGCACCATTTTTCACCGCTGCTGTTGGTAACCGTGCTGAGCACCTCAAGCTTTTCACCTGTGCTGAATTTACCTAAAGAATCACCCGAGACGCTTTCCTTACTTCTTAAATTAACGTTATCGTCATTAATATAAGGGGTTTGGTCGTGAGTAACTATTTTAATAAAGTCGCTCCTCACGTAGCCCTCGTCGTTAGTGGTGTTAATTCTAACGCTGTACCATTTTTCTTCGGCATCGTCGGCATTGGCGCTGACTCCGAGAAGAGTGACCTTAGTACCCTTATCAAACTTATCAATTTCATCAAAGCTTGTACCGGGACCGCTTCTCAGCCTTACGTTGTCGCCGTTTATGTAATGGTTCTTGGAGGTCTCATCGGTTTTATTTATTATGGTAATATAATCACTTATAATATAACCCGTTTTACCGTTGCTTAAAATTTCAACCTGATACCAAACCTCACCCGAGGCATTGGTTACCGTGTCAAGAATTTCAACGCAGGTACCCGTATCGTAGGAAGCAATTTTGGAATGCTCGGTGCCGGGTCCCGATCTTAAATTAACGCTGTCGCCGTTAATATAGTCGTAAAGAGGCTCCGAGCTGCCGCCCGACGACCCCGACGAGCCCGAATATGAGGGCCGTACAAAGGCCTGAACAGCATCGGAAGAAACCAAAACAGAATTAAAGCACACCTTGTCGTCGGTGCTGTTGCCGTGTACTATCCATATTTTTTTGGTTTTAGAATCGTAAGAACAAACTATGGCAACGTGGGAGCTTTCCTTATAGGTGCCATCAGCATTTTTTTCGGGCCAATAGTAAGAACCCGTATATCCGTTTGTCATTGGGTTAAAAAGCACAAGGTCGCCGCGCTTAGGGGTAAAACCTTCCTTATGGTAGTAAGTACCGCTGTTACGGTAGTTATTGGCCTTTGCGGTTTTATGGATTATTGAAGTAGGAATCCCCGCCTCGTTGGCGCACCAGGCAATAAACATACCGCACCATTGCTCATAGGTAAAGTTTTCACCGTACCAAGCGCCGTATTTAGTCCCCGTTGTGGTGTTACCGTGGTATCCAACCTGAGTCATTGCAATACCGATAAGGTCTTCAATATATTCTCCCGTATTGGTCCAGGTATTAGGGTAGTCGGTGCTATAAGCATAAGAATTTATGGAAAGGGGCGCAACAATCCCCGTTAAAAGTACAAATACCAATAAATAAGCTGCAATTTTCTTGCAAAATTTCATTAAAATTCATTCCCTATTCGCTAAATATATACTATACATAATTATACATATTAAGTATATCACAGCCTTTTAACATTGTCAATTTACAGAAAAAAGAAAACCCGACGCCTGACGGCGTCGGGGGAAAATTACTTGTACATTGGTTTCACCCTTACTTATTTAATGTTCATAAGCATAAATTTGTACATAAAAATCAACCTTTAAAAAATATGGAACTTAAAAAATTTTACTTGTACATTGGTTTCACCATTTAATTTACAGATAACTTTTTAAACTTAGAAGGGATTATTTTTTGACGTTTATTTTACATGCCCGCTTATTCGGGCTAAATTTCAAAAAAGTAAATTTAATTTAAAAGGAACTAATTGTTATTAACTTTGTCGTAAAACTGATGGAAATAAAGTTAATACTTTTTTGGACTCACCTCTTTCAGAGTATTAAGTTCACCTGTACAGGTTCGGCTTCCATTTTCATTGGTATCAGCCACCTTTCTTTCCCTTTCTTTGATTTTATTATAGTGCATAATCAACTATTTGTCAAGCATTTGTTGATAACTTTTGTATATTTTTTTAAAAGTTATCAACAAATTACCGGATATCGCCGTAAAACAGACGATATCCGGTGCATTTATTATTCGTAATCCACTACGTTAACCCAACGGCTTAAGAATTCCTTTTCCTCAGGCCTTTCCTTTACCGACTGTGAAGCGGCAACTATAGGCATCCATTCCTGAACATACTGCTTTGCGGTATCGCTCTTTTTACAGAAAAGGTTTAAATATTTTTCTGCAATATCGGTTTGACCGTTAAGACAGAAAAGCAGATACGAGCGAGCAACGTCGGCCGATGCATTACCCTGAGTTGCGTGCGCCCAGTCAATAATAAAGGCCTCTCCCCCGTTGCTTATAATAATATTCGAGGGGTTAAAGTCGCCGTGGCATACCTTAGTGTGCTTAGGCATACTTTCAAGACGGGTGTGAAGCTCATACCGTGTAGTAGCATCAAAGCTTGATTCACTGATTTTACGGTTCATTTTGTCCTTAAGCTTATTAAGCAGGGGCGCCTTTTTGGAATGTACCGTCATTTGAAGGTCAACAAAAAGCTCTAAATATTTGTCAATATTATGAGGCTCCTCCTCCATAAGCTGAGCCAAGGTTTTTCCTTCGATAAATTCCGAAACAATAGCCCAGTTACCGTCGACCTTCATAACCTCTATTATGGTAGGAATACTTAGTCCCGTTTCCTCTACACGCGCCTGATTTAAGGCTTCGTTTAATACGTCCGCCTTAGAATAGTCCTTATCAAAAACCTTAATAACCGTATCGCCGTCACGGTATACCGTCTTAGTAGGTCTAACTGAAATAATCATATCGGTTTGAATACTCATATACGTTTCTCCTTATCTGAATATATTATTTGCCGTAATAAGCTTTAAGATACATCTCTTTAATTTCGCTCATAAGAGGATACCTTGGATTAGCACCGGTGCATTGGTCGTCAAAGGCCTGCTCGGTCATATCGTCAAGGCTTGCTAAAAAGGCTTCTTCATCGGCAACGTAATCCTTAATAAGCGGCTTAATACCAACCTTCGCCTTTAATTCGTCAAGAGCATTTATAAGACCCGAAAGCTTTTCCTCATCATTTTCTCCCTTAATGCCAAGGTAATCGGCAATTTCGGCATAACGCGCAAGGGTGTGCGGGTGTCCGTACTGCGAAAAGGTGCCCATTTTTGACGGTGCCTCAGCGGCATTAAAGCGAAGCACCTCATCCATCATAAGCGCGTTGGCAATACCGTGGGGAATATGGTGGAAGGAGCCCAATTTGTGCGCCATAGAATGCATTACACCAAGGAAGGCGTTAGCAAAGGCCATACCTGCCATGGTTGCGGCATTGGCCATTTTTTCTCTGGCCACCATATCAGCCGCGCCGTTATCGTAGGCACGGGGCAAATATTCAAATATCATTTTAAGAGCTCTCAAAGCAAGACCGTCGGTATAATCGGTTGCCATTACCGAAGCGTAGGCCTCAAGGGCGTGGGAAACCGCGTCAATTCCCGAAGCGGCAGTAAGTCCCTTAGGAGCGTTCATCATCATATCGGCATCAACTATTGCCATTTTGGGGAGAAGCTCGTAATCGGCAAGAGGATACTTAATTCCGTTATTTTCATCGGTTATAACAGCAAAGGGAGTAACCTCACTACCTGTTCCCGCCGAGGTAGGAACGCAAATAAAGTAAGCCTTTTCGCCCATTTTAGGGAAGTCGTATATTCTTTTTCTAATGTCCATAAAGCGCATTGCCATATCGGCAAAGTCAACCTCCGGATGCTCGTAAAGCACCCACATAATTTTAGCGGCATCCATAGCCGAGCCGCCGCCAACGGCAATTATTACATCGGGCTTAAAGCTGAGCATTTGTTCAGCGCCCTCCTTCGCGCAGGCAAGGGTGGGATCGGGAGCAACGTTTGAGAAGGTTGAATATACTATACCCATTTCGTTAAGCTTTTCTTCAATAATCTTTGTATAGCCGTTTTCATAAAGGAAGGTGTCGGTTACAATAAAGGCCTTTCTTTTATTCATTGCTTTAAGCTCGCCAAGAGCAACGGGTAAGCAACCCTTTTTAATGTATACCTTTTCGGGAGCACGGAACCACAACATATTCTCTCTTCTTTCTGCAACGGTTTTAATGTTAATAAGGTGCTTTACACCAACGTTTTCGGAAACGCTGTTTCCGCCCCAGCTTCCGCAGCCAAGGGTTAAAGAGGGAGCAAGGTCGAAGTTATACACGTCACCGATACCGCCAAAGGCAGAGGGCGTATTAACAAGAATTCGGCAAGCCTTCATTCGATTTTCAAATTCATCAAGCACTTCCTTTGCGGTAACGGTATTTGCAAAAATAGAAGCTGTGTGACCAAAGCCGCCGTCGCTTACAAGCTGTTCCGCCTTTTTGAAGGCATCCTCTCTGCTTTCGCTTTTATACATAGCAAGCACAGGGGAAAGCTTTTCGTGAGCAAATTCCTCGCTTATATCAACGCTTTCCACTTCACCTATAAGCACACGCGTGCTTTCAGGCACCTCTACCCCCGCAAGGGCCGCAATCTTAAAGGCAGACTGTCCTACTATTTTAGCGTTAAGCGAGCCGTTAATCAAAATAGTTTTTCTAACCTTTTCAAGCTCTTCCTTATTAAGGAAATAACAGCCTCTATAGGCAAATTCGGCCTTAACTGTATCATAAACGGTATGGGGCACTATAACCGATTGCTCCGAAGCGCATATCATACCGTTGTCAAAGGTTTTGGAATGAATAATAGAGCTTACTGCAAGCACAATATCGGCACTTTCATCAATAACGGCAGGGGCGTTACCTGCACCTACACCTAATGCCGGCTTGCCGCTGCTGTAAGCCGCCTTTACCATTCCGGGGCCGCCCGTTGCAAGTATGGTGTCGCTGTTTTTCATTACCATATCGGTAAGCTCTAAGGACGGAACGTCTATCCAGCCTATAATATCCTCGGGTGCACCTGCTTTAACAGCGGCCTCAAGAACGATTTTAGCAGCCTCAATGGTGCTTTTTTTGGCACGTGGATGAGGACTTATAATGACTCCGTTCCTTGTTTTCAGAGCCAAAAGGCACTTGAATATTGCCGTAGAGGTAGGATTGGTGGTGGGGATAACCGCCGCAATAAGACCTATCGGCTCGGCAATACGCTTGGTGCCGTAGGCTTTGTCCTCCTCGATAACACCGCAGGTTTTGGTATCCTTATAGGCATTATAAATGTACTCCGCGGCATAGTTGTTTTTAATCACCTTGTCCTCCACTATGCCCATTCCCGTTTCCTCTACCGCCATTTTGGCAAGAGGAAGCCTTTTACTGTTCGCGGCAAGAGCTGCAGCCTTAAAAATGCTGTCAACCTGCTCCTGTGTGTAGGAAGCAAACCTTCGCTGAGCGCTTCTTACTCTGTTCATTAAAGCGCTAAGCTCTTCGGTAGTACCCACTACCTCATAAATCTTTTCACTCATACAAAATTCCTCCGTTTAATTTCTTTGGAACTCCACGTCTCTTGTTAATATTTTAACACACTTAAAAATGCATTTCAATACCCTGTGCTTGCTCAATATAATTTTCTCCATTATACACAAAACTTTCGCCACACTTCGTTTCATAACAGTATATTTTAATTAATAACGAAAAATACTCAAATTGTAGTTTACGAAAATAGTATTTTGTGATAAAATATTATTATATTATGTTTCCAAGGAGTATGCGTAATGTATAAAATTACCGATAAAAAAGCGCTAAATCCAACAGTTACTATGATGGATATAGAAGCCCCTCTTGTTGCCGCAAAGGCTGAGCCGGGGCAGTTTATCATATTAAGGGTAGACCAAAACGGCGAGCGCATTCCATTAACGGTTGCAGGCTTCGACCGCGAAAACGGCACCGTAAAAATCATTTTCCAAACCGTCGGAGCTACCACTAAGCTTTTAAGCCTTAAGGAAAAGGGTGAATATATTTCCGACTTTGCCGGCCCCTTAGGTGTTGCAACAAAAACCGAAAACCTTAAAAAGGTTCTTATAGTAGGCGGCGGTGTCGGCTGTGCCATTGCTATGCCCATTGCCGAAAAGCTTCATAAGCAGGGTGCTGAGGTAACGAGCATTATTGGTTTTAGAAGCAAGGAGCTTGTTATTCTCGAAAAGGAATTCAAGGATTATTCCTCCCGTTTATTCCTTATGACCGACGACGGCTCATACGGAAATAAGGGCAACGTTTGTATGCCTATAAATGAAATGTTAGAAAACGGCGAAACCTTTGACGAGGTTATTACCATAGGTCCGCTTATTATGATGAAATTTGTTGTAGAGGCAGTTAGAAAAAGCGGCATTCCCTGCACCGTTTCAATGAATCCTATTATGATAGACGGCACGGGTATGTGCGGCGGTTGCAGACTCACTCTTATTGAAGACGGCAAACGAGTAGTAAAATTTGCTTGTGTTGACGGCCCCGATTTCGACGGCTACAAGGTTGATTTTGATGAGGCTATGAGCCGCGCTTCAATGTATAAGGATTACGAAAGACACGCGTATGACGGTGCTTGTAACCTTTTAAATAAGGAGGCGCAGTAATGAAACCTAATATGAGTAACCTAAAGAACCCTATGCCCTCTCAAGAGGCTAAGGCTCGTGCAAAAAACTTTCACGAGGTTGCCTTAGGCTACAGCGAGGAAGCTGCCGTAAACGAAGCCCTGCGCTGTTTAAACTGTAAAACAATGCCCTGTGTAACAGGCTGTCCCGTTAACATTCATATCCCTGCCTTTATAGAAAAAATAAAGACAGGTGATTTTGAAGGTGCTTACGAAATAATAAGCAAGTCCTCTTCCCTGCCTGCAGTTTGCGGACGCGTTTGTCCTCAGGAAAAACAGTGCGAGGAAAAATGTGTAAGGGGCATTAAGGGAGAAAGCGTTGGTATAGGCAGACTTGAACGCTTTGTAGCCGATTGGCACAACGCTCACAGCAATACACCCCCCACCCGTCCTAAATCCAACGGACTCAGGGTTGCGGTAATAGGAAGCGGCCCCTCAGGTCTTACCTGCGCCGGTGATTTGGCAAGGCTCGGCTACGAGGTAACGGTTTACGAAGCCCTTCACACAGCAGGCGGTGTGCTTGTTTACGGCATTCCCGAATTCCGTTTACCAAAGGCTATCGTTCAAAAGGAAATTGATAATTTATCCGCTCTCGGCGTAAAAATCGAAACCAATATTATTATCGGTAAAACCCTGACGGTTGACGA
>JAFVIF010000067.1 GCA_017474125.1 Clostridia bacterium | reverse complement strand
TTCACGAACAACGATGTTCTCGCTATGCTCGAAATGATGTTTGCAACTATAGTTGCAAAACGATGTTGTGCCCTGCGGACACAAACACAAACAAATAAGGACTTGCGAAAGCAAGTCCTTATTTGTTGGCGCAGAGAGGGGGATTCGAACCCCCGAACGGGTTTAAGCCGTTACACGATTTCCAGTCGTGCGCCTTAGACCAACTCAGCCATCTCTGCGTATGCTTGGCTGCGGACTTAATGATTATATAATAACCCCGCAAAAAAGTCAAGTGTTTTTTTGGCGGTTGCCGTTTATTTGTCGCTTAAAAGCAAGTCACAGGTTGAAAAGGCTGTTTAGTTATGTTATAATATCTTAAAATATGTACTATATCCTAAGATAGTGGTATTATTAGCTTTATTTTGAGGTTAAAAAATGGGGGAAATTAAATTATGAACATTGCAGTTGCACAGTCGGGCGGTCCTACCTGTGCCATTAACTCGTCACTTTTGGGAGTTTTTCGTCAAGCCGCCAAATACGATAACGTTGATGTTATATACGGCTCGGTAAACGGTATTGAAGGGCTTATTAAAAACAATCTCGTGAATCTTTACGATATTATTACAAGCGACGATGAGGTTGAGCTTATCCGCCAAACTCCGTCAACCTTGCTTGGCTCCTGCCGTTATAAGCTTCCCGAGTATTCTAAGGACCCTTGTGTATATGAAACCATACTTAAAACCTTAAAGGAGCACGAAATAAGCGCTTTCTTTTATATAGGCGGTAACGATTCTATGGATACCGTAATGAAGCTTAACCGATATTTTAAGGACAATAACGTTGATATTTCGGTAATCGGTATTCCTAAAACAATTGATAACGACCTGCCCGTAACCGACCACACACCGGGCTTTGGCTCAGCGGCAAAATACGTTGCTACTACTATGCAGGAAATTATCCGCGACAGTAGTGTTTATTCTATTCCTTCGGTTACTATTGTAGAAATAATGGGCAGAGACACAGGCTGGCTTACCGCCTCCTCCGCAACGCTTCGCGCCAACGGTGAGATTGCGCCTCATCTTATTTATCTTCCCGAAAGGAAGTTTTCGGTTAAGGAATTTTTAGAGGACGTTAAGGCGGCGCAGGAAAAATACTATGCCGTTATAGTTGCTGTATCCGAGGGTATTGTCTTAGACCCCGAAGAGTTTGACGAGGATTACCAATCGGGTAAGGTTGATAACTTTGGACATAAATATTTGGCAGGTGTTGCAAAGGCGCTTACCAAAATAGTTGAAAAAAATCTTAACTGCAAGGTGCGCGCAATAGAACTTAACGTAATGCAGCGTTGCGCTTCTCATATCAGCTCCAAGCGTGATATTACCGAGGCGGCACGTATAGGCGCTGCGGCCGTAAGTACGGCAATGGAAGGCAATACGGGTAAAATGATGTATTTCCACCGAGTGACCAATCATCCCTATAATGTGCGTATTGAAACGACCGACGTTGAAAACGCAGCAAACAGGGTTAAGTATTTTCCCGCCGAATGGATAAACGAGCGCGGAAATGACGTAACGCAGGAAGCAATAGATTATTGCCTGCCGCTTATTCAGGGCGAGCAGAATTTCCATATGAAAAACGGTATTCCGCAGCATTACGTTTTAAAATGCGCACTGCCGAGAGGTAACGAATAATTACAATACGAAGGTGCTTATGAATATTAAAAAAATTTTTTCCCGTGAAGGAGCGGGTGAAGGGGTAAGCTTTAGGCGCAATGCCGGAGCTCCCGTTGCAAAGCTTTTAATTTTGCTTTGCGCCCTTTCCTGTTTTACGCATTTTAATGCGGCAAGGGTAGTTATTTATATCAGCGCTGTTTTGTTTGTGCTTATGCCGGGCACAAGGGATAAAATCCTTGTCCACCGCGGCTCCTTTATAATTTTAATATTTACGGCTGTCAGTATTATTGTAGGGCTGATATATGGTAATTTTTTGGGCACCCTTTGTTCCCTTTCCTTTTTTGCTATGATGGTGGTAGCCCTTGTTACCCGAAGCATTGCCACCAAAAGCTTTTATGAGCGGCTTTTGGATACAGTAATTTTAGGCGGCTGCCTTGCAACCCTTGGGGCAATAATTGAACGTATAGTTAATTATCAGGTTCCGTCCTATCGTTGTACGGTGCTGTACCCAAATCCTAACTTTTTCGGACTTGGCGTAACCCTTGCAATTTTGATATGCGCTTATAAGGCGGTAAACCGCGCAAATAAAACGTGGATATATTATGTTGCCGCCATTTTTAATGCCGTTGGCATTTTGCTTTGCGGCAGTATGAGTCTTTTGCCTGTTGCCGCATTAGGCATTGTAATTCTCCTTACCATAAGTCACAGATACGAGCTGCTTGCTGTATTTGTGGGTGTCGGTGTGCTGGCGCTTATTACCGTTATACTTATTCCGCAGTTTTTGCCCCGTATTAACGAAATGGGTGATACTACCGAAAACCGTATAACCATATGGAGCTTTGCCATAAGGCATATAAAGGAGGCACCGATATTCGGCAGAGGCTTTTTCGCCTATAAGCATCTATACAATTTGCTGTCACCAAGTGACCCCACAATTTATAAGGCATCCCTTTGTCATAATATTATAATTGACAGTATGCTTTGCCACGGTATTGTAGGTACGGCTTTAATACTTTCGTATATTGTACAATACACAAGGGATATTTTCGCTTGCCGTAAGGCATTAACCCTTAAAAACGAGGATTATATAATAATCAAGTTTATAGTATCGGTGGCCGCGGCTATCTTCTGCTACGGTATGATTGATACTACTATGATATGGGTGCAAACGGGAATGATTGTTCTGTTTATCGGCGCAGGCCTTGGTGTAGAGGAACGAAAGCTAAAGCATATAAAATAATAAAAATGAAAACCGAGCCAACGGCTCGGTTTTTATTAAGTGAAAAGATAAAGGCAAAGGGGAATGGTGCCGATTGAAAGAAGGCTCGAAATTAAAGCAAGCGAAGCACCCGTACTGCAATCCTCTCCCACAAGCTTTGGAAAAACTATGGTATTAAGTCCGCAGGGAATGGCGTATATCATAAGCGCTACTCGTGCAAGCTCGGGCCTATTTAGTACAGTTGTTAAAATAAAGCCGATTGCAAGGGGGAGAATAAGCACCTTCCAAATTGCAACGAAGTAATTGGCTTTATAGCGCAGCAGCTCGCTGAATTTGTATTCCGAAACGGTAATGCCTGCAAGCAGCATTGCTACAATTCCCATAGGCGCCTTTGCAGTGGTTAAAAGGTTGTCTAAGAAGGCGGGCATACTAAGACCGGACAGGCCGTAAATCATACCGAATAATATAGCTAAAATAGATGGGTTAATAAGCTTTTTAAGGTTTAACCCCGTATTGGTAAGCCTGCATAAGCCGTAGGTGTATATGTAAACCGAAAGAGGTAAAGCAAACATCATAACGTTAATCAAAACGTCTTTGCCGAAAAGAGCTTCGGTAAGAGGATAACCCATATAGCCGTAGTTGGCTATTAGCATTGAGTATTCGTAAACCTTTCTTTTGTAAGGGTGCTTGGTAAGAAAACGTGGAACAATAACCGAAATAACGATAAGCACAGCCATTATTGCCAAAGAGAAAAGCATAATGGAATAGTTTGCTTTAATATAAGGCACGTTGAATTTGGTGGCAAAGGTTTGAAACAGCATGGCAGGGGAGAACACGTATACCAAAAGAGAAGAAAGTATTTGCCCGTGCTGTGGCTTTGCAAGGTTAGCTTTGGCTAATATAAAGCCGACGGATGCAAAAATGATAAGCATTGTTACGTTTGAAAAAACTATTGAAAAAGACATATAAAGACACCTCTTGCGCATTTGAGATACATTATATAATAAATCTAAATAAAAGTAAAGTAAAGTTATAAAAATATTGCTTTTTAAGCTGATTTATGCTATAAAGGAATTGAATTAAAAATACAGTGAGGAATTATTATGAAAATAGCACTTATAGCACACGATAAAAAGAAAAACGATATAATTGAGCTTGCTAAAAAGTATAAAGAGGTTCTTGACGGTCACGAGCTTTACGCAACGGGAACGACGGGAACGCTTATAATGGGTGAAACGGGACTTAATATTCACAGAATGAAAAGCGGCCCCTTGGGCGGTGACCAGCAAATAGGCGCAATGCTTGCCGACGGTAATATGGATTTGGTTATTTTCCTGCGCGACCCCCTTACCGCACAGCCTCACGAGCCCGACGTATCGGCGCTTCTTCGTCTTTGTGACGTACAAAAAATTCCCCTTGCAACCAACGAAAAAAGCGCGACGGTTATGCTTGAGGCAATGAAAAATAAAATTTATTTTGATTGATAAGCATCCGAGGCCTAATAATGTCTCGGATTTTTATTAGTATAGGTTTTAATTGACTTTAAGGAGAAAGCTATGAAAAAACCACTATCTTTAATTCTTACTTTGTGTATGTTGTTAAGCTTAATGGTAATCCCCGTGGTTGCCGATAATAATCAAGGCTTTACGGGAGATACCTATTATAAGTTTACCTTTGGCGAAAACGGTACTTCTTATATGGATTATGAAAGCGGAAAAACCGCTACACATAAGAATAATACCTATTACCCTTTATGGGAGACCGCAGCAGCAGGTAATACCGTTATAAAGGGGAATACCATTACCGATAGCGCAACGGGTGAAACCCTTAATACTATGCGTATTGAATCAAAGGGAACGAATTCCTGGCAATGGACACCCTTAAAGGCTGACGGTACACCCTTTGAGGTGGCACCCAACGCTTCTTATACAATAAAGATGAAATTTTTCGTAGAAAGTCTTAATTCCTACGGTCAGCTTCATTTTGGTATGGGCGCTTCAAATACTCCTATTCCTTATGCAGATATGGACTGGCAAAAGGGACTTTTTACTACTTCGGGCAGTTATCAGGGAAAGCTTAATGACCGTCAGTCCATAAAGTTCCTGTTCCAGTCTACCAGTATGCTTTATGCGGGTAATTCTCCCAAGGTTTACAGTAATTTTGACAGTTCCAATAAAAATCAGTATTTTAACGGCGGACACACAATAGTAACCGATAATAATGGTGTTTACGACAGCGTTAATAATACCTATACATTTACCGTGGACGTTTGGAATTCTATACAAAATCCTTCTACCGGCGTATGGGAAAACAATAAGCAAATTGATACAAGAACTTATAATAACTACTTTACCATAAACGGCGGCGGAGGTACCTTCACCGCAGACGGCACCACCTATAATAACGTATGGGAAATTGTAGAAATTGAGGTTATGCTTGATCCTCCTGCCGTTACCTTTGTGAACGGCGGCAGTCAGACCAAGGCAAGCTTTAACCCCGGCGAGGATATTAAATATCCCGCCCTTACCCCCAATCATAAGGGAGACTTTGTTTGGTCGCTGTCAAAGGACGAATATATTCCCGCGCCCGAAAAAATGACCGCAGGCGCGCTTACGGTTTACGCCTTCCAACGTGACATATTTGGCTTTGAAAATCATAAATCGTACGATTACACAAGCGTTTCTGCTCTTGTTAAAATTACCGATGAATTTGCCTATTCCGGAAACAAATCTGTTCGTTACAGAAACGTAGAGTACGGACTAAGCGAAAGCAAGCCCTTTAACTGGTCTACGGGATATAAGGATTATCATACCTACGACAAGGCTACGGATACCTACATTGCCGTTACGGGCGACATCGCTCCTGAGTGGAAGCCTGATACTTATTATATGAAACGCGGCTACTTGGCGTATGAGCATAATATAGACTTATGGAAGGTAGAAAGCAATAAGGAATACAGAATTTCCTTCCGTTACTACTTTAGCAAAAAAAGCGACTGCGGAATTAAGCTTATTCCTATGATTGCTAACTCTAATTTTTGGGATTCAACCAATAGGGTTGTTGCCGATGACCAAAGCGTTATTATTCAAAATGACGTAGAGGGTAGTTGGTGTGTTGGTGAAATTTACCTTAAAACAGGTGAAGTGAAATCAGGATATAATAACCTTTTTATACGTATGCTTAATACCGCCTGTAACGATACTACTCAGTGTGAGGCTTACTTTGATGAATTCAGAATTGAAGAGAAGGCTAAAACCGAGCTTATTAATCCCGTAAGCTCCAAGGTTTATTATGCCGATTTTGAAAACTATCCCGCTGACCCGCAGACAAAATTTTACCTTATGCAGGATACGGGCGCAACGGCAGAGGACGGCAAAACCTATAAAAATAATATTTCGGTTGTAGGCGGTGCTTCCGTTTTTGACGGCTATACCGACGGCAATATTGTTAAATACGACCACGTTAAGGGTAGCTATGGTTCTAATCATAAAAGCAGCTTAACCTATTCATACGCTCAATATAACGCTATATACCCAAATATCAACATAAACATAAACAACGGCTCTTCCTATAAGGTGACCTTCTCCTATAAGGCGGAAAAGGTGGATACACCTGTGCAAATGGGTTGGCTTATGGCTGCTCAGGCTAATCAGTGGACGGGTGGAAAAGTAAACGAAACTCTTGGCTACACCATATCTGCTCCTACTAAAGACTTTGTGACGGTATCTTATATTATTAAATTCCCCGATTCTTATACTATGCATAATAATACAACCGAGCGTAAGCTTGCGCATTTATGGTTGTATTTGGAAAAGGATGCCGACGTGCTTATCTATTTTGATAATTACTACGTTCAGGAGATTCCTACCGTTGCTTTTGTTGATGAATTCGGCAATAAGACTTATCAGAGCGGAGAAGAAGAAACAAAAATTATATTCCCCGCCACAATAGGCAGTCACGACGTTTACGCGCAAGACGGAACGGGTAATACCGTAAGCGGAAGTAATTGGTATTCGGATGCTGAATACCGAAGCGTGGTTGATTCCGATAACGCTTATTTCACCAAGGAACGACTTACCGTTTATTATCAAAAGTACGATAAGTCTATGGAATACGGAAGTGACCAGCAAAGCTATTGCGGTTTTGAAAACAGCTCGGTAGTGCCTAACGACGGTTACATCGACGTAACCAACAGATACATAATTTCCCGTTATGATAAGGGTTACACCGAAAACGGTAAATTAATAATGGACGAATGGAGCCTTGCAGGCTATAACGGATTTGAAAGCGGAAACTTTAAAATTGCCAATACAGGCTATATGAGCGAGCATTCCTTAAGCTTTAAGCAGGTATCCTCGGACGTAAATAAGAAAATAGCCGATATAAGCAACGGCGTGCTTTTAAAGAATAACACTTCTTATAGACTTACCTTTGCTTACAGGGCAGAGGGAAACAGTAATAACGACCTTACCTTTACCTTTACCAACGCTAAAAATGTAACGGAATA
Organism: Clostridia bacterium; assembly: GCA_017474125.1. Classification (GTDB taxonomy): domain Bacteria; phylum Bacillota; class Clostridia; order Oscillospirales; family Acutalibacteraceae; genus SIG607. The sequence continues at coordinate 19,811 of JAFVIF010000067.1, read as the reverse complement.
CGGCGAAGGCAAAACCGTAACCATTCCTGCCGAAAAGGTTAATAGCGAGTGGACTCTTTTAAGTATTGACCTTACTACCGATTTTGAAAACGATAATTACTGCATTCCTGCAATTATCGTGAATAAGGATATAAACGATACGGCCCGTACGGTTTATATCGACTCCGTGGCAATTTGTAAAGCGCTTGACATTAAAGGTGCTTCGGTGCTTAAGGCAGAGTCCGCAACAACTGCGGGAAGTCAGGCAATGCGTTTCTACTTTAGCTATAATGCCGATGAAAACGGCAAAATGCTTTTTGCGGGTAAAACTCACACCGTTACCGCTCGCGGTATTCTCGTTTGTGATGCTCAAAAGCAAGAGGCACTTGTTAAAGAAAACGGTAAGGTTATAAAAACCGAAAAAACCGAAAACCTTGACCACTGTTGGAGCTATGAAAACGGTGTTCTTACCTTTAGCGCTTACATTAAGGAGTTAAAGGAAAATGACCTTAGAAGCATAAAGGTGCGCGGATACGTTGTACTTTCTGACGGAAGTGTTCTGTATTCCCCCGTTTCTACCTACTGTGTAAACGATATTACCGTGAACAACGCTTTGGAGCAGGGAAGAAAAGATTATTCTCTTAACGATACCGCCGTTATGGAAAAGGCTCGCCTTATGGGTGCAAATGAAAAGCTTTCTAACGGCTATACCTTTGATTGGAACGGCTCCGCTCTTGTTCTTAAAGCACAGGCGGTAGGCGATATTACGGTTTATCTTGAAGCGGGAACTAACCTTGAAATTCACAAATTCACCCTTTATATTGATGGTAAGTGCGTAACCGACCAATTAAAGCCCGAGCTTGTAAGCAAGGGCAAATATAAGGTTACCTTTAACGTAGGCGGTTATCCCACAATTAAGGATATCCGATTTATCCGTCAGCAGGAAGCTTCTATAGGCGGTACCGCCGCAATAACAGGCTTTAATATGGCGGGTGAGCTTTATAAAAGCGAAGAGAGTGACCTTCTTATTGAATATATAGGCGACTCTATTACCACAGGTATCGGCGTTCACCGTACTCCCGACGGTTGGGCTCACGACGGTACAAATTCTTACGCCTTCCTTTCGGCAATAAATATGGGTGTTGATTGGAGAATACGTTCAAGAAGCGGTATCGGTGCCTACATTAACTCGGGTGGAGGAAAGGGTGTAAACTGCGATTGGTATAATTCTTACCCTCTTGAAAACAGTTGGAGAAGTAGTACTACCCCCTATAACGAATCCCGTCAGGCAGACGTAGTGGTAATTTATCTCGGTACTAACGACAATTCGGGTCTTGGCGGAATCAATACCGAAGCAAAAATCAACGAGCTTGCAGGCGGTATGAAATTGCTTATAGAAAGGGTTAAATCCTACAATAAGGATGCTAAAATCGTTTGGGTATCGGGTGGTATGACCGATAAATACCGTGAAGCGGCTAACAGAGCTATAGCCTCCTTCGGAGGAAGTGAAAAAGGATATTTCCTTTGCGACGTGCCCGTTAATATGAAGGCGGGAGAAAACGGTCACCCCGATTCAAAACAGCAAAGAATTATAGCTTATGCCCTTGAAGCCTTCCTTAATGAAAACGTTTTGACCGACTAAGCTTTTTGAGTTATAAAAGTCTCCGATAAATAAATGGTTTATCGGAGACTTTTTTGTTTGTTTTTAACAAAGTAAAGTTTACAATTTTGTTGTAATTTTAAAAAAGACTTTATTTTTTGTCACTAATGGTGTATTATGTTAGTGCATTTTAAAATAGCTAAATTTTTTAAATGGAGAAATGTTTATGTCTAAGAAAACGGTTAATCCCGAGAATGAAGCTCAATACAAAAACACGGGATTTGTTATCAATAAGGACGAAGCCGTAAATAAAGGTGTAGGCACTAAAAAAATTAACAAGGCGCTTTTGTCTAAGCTTATAATTATTGCAACAAGCGTTATTCTTGTAATTGCAATTTTCTTTACGGTTATGCATTTTGTTTCCGAGCCCTGGAGAAAGGGTCGGGAGCCTATGCCTAAGTTCTTTTCTGCAATCGGTATGTATCAGGGTCTTGGCTTTGAATATTTCGACGGTATTACCATAAACGGTGTAGACGTAGGTGGTATGACCAAGAGTCAGGCTAAAAAGGCCGTGTATGCCGCTAACGAAAACGATAAAGGCGAATACAATATAACTATTACCGCAGGTGAGAAGTCGTATCTTCTGTCGGGTAAGGATATAGTATTTACCATTGACTGTACCGATGCATTGAAGGAGGCAAAGGACTACTGTGTTTCGGTTATGAAGGGTAACGCTTTAAAGAACGATAAAAACTTTGAAGCAAGGGTGCTTATTGACAGCGAAAAAATGAGTACCGTACTTACCGCTATTCAAACCGAATTACATCAGGAGCCCGTTAACGCTACCTTTAAGGGTGTTGATGCAACAGGTATTCAGTTTGAAAAGGAAAAGGTTGGCGTAAATATTACCACCGAAAATCTTATTGCCGATATTGAAGGCTTTTTGGCTAAGGGTAATAAAACGGGTGAAATTATTGCCACCAATAATCCTACCAATCCTACTATTACCGTAGAAACCTTAAGTCAGAAAATTCAGCTTATCGGAACCTTTTCTACCACCTCTACGGCAAGCGCAAACTCCACCTTTAATATGAGAAAGGCTATGGGACTGTGCGACGGCAGTGTTATTGAGCCGGGTGCAACCTGGTCCTTTAACGCTTGCACAGGTAACAGCAACCTTGCTTCCGCAGGCTGGAAATCGGCAAAGGTTATTTCGGGCGGACAGTTTACCGAAGGCTACGGCGGCGGTATTTGTCAGGCAAGCACCACTATTTATAATGCCGCTTTGCGTGCTAACCTTGCCATTGCTATGAGATATAATCATACCTATCCCTCTACCTACGCAAAAACGGGCTTTGATGCTACCGTTGACTATCCGAGTAAAGACTTAAAGCTCGTAAATAATTCTAAATATCCCGTATATCTCCAGTGTATTATGGAGGGCAGAAAGCTCACCGTTAATATTTACGGCGCTCCTGATAATACCTTTGATGAAATTACCTTTGAAAGCTCTACCGTTAAGCGTGTACCCGGCAGCTACTACGACGTTGCCTCCTACCGTATTCTTTGGAAGGACGGTATTGTGATTAAGCGTGAAGCACTTACAAACTCACGTTATTCTCTTAAGGACCCCAACGCTTCCTCCTCTTCAAGCAGTGAAAGCTCAAGCGGTGAATCCTCGGGAAATGAATCGGGTAATGAGTCAGGAAACGAATCGGGCAATCAGTCAGGTAACGAATCGGGTAACGAATCTGGCAATCAGTCTGGTAACGAATCAGGTAACCAGTCAGGTAACGAGTCAGGTAACGAGTCGGGCAACCAGTCGGGTGGCGACAACTCGGGCACTACCACCGAAACACAAACCTCCTCTGAAGCTGCGTAATAAAATTAAATCACCTTAACGAATGTTAAGGTGATTTTTTTTTATTCTTCAATTTGCCAATCAATTGGCTTCATTCCTGCTTTAATAAGTAACTCGTTGGTCTTGGAAAAATGCTTACAACCGAAAAATCCACGGTATGCCGATAACGGGCTTGGGTGAGGGCAGGTAAGCTTTATATGAATAGGATTGGTTATTATTTGAGCCTTTTGCTTTGCAGGGGAGCCCCATAAAAGGAAAATGACGGGTGTTTTCTTTTTGTTAAGCTCGCTTATAACACGGTCGGTAAAGGTTTCCCACCCCATACCCTTATGGGAGTTAGCTTGACCGCGGCGAACGGTAAGCACCGTGTTAAGCATTAAAACACCTTGATTGGCCCATTTTGTAAGCTGTCCGTGCTTGGGGATTTTAAAACCGATATCATCGGCTAATTCCTTATATATATTTTGAAGCGAGGGCGGAGGCGGTACGGGCTTTAAAACCGAAAAACACAAGCCATGAGCCTGTTCGGGCTCGTGATAAGGGTCTTGACCTATTATAACCACCTTTGTTTCGCTAAAGGAGGAGGCCTTAAGGGCGCTGAATATATTATTCATATTTGGGTATATAGTTTTAGAGGAGTATTCCTCCTTTAAAAATTGCCTTAGCTGTAGGTAATAAGGCTTCTCAAATTCATCCTTCAATATTTCGTCCCAGTCGTTGCCGAGCTTTACCATACCATCACTCCTTTTCAACGTTATTTTATCATATTCGCTGTCAAATAACAATATAAAATGTAATTTCTACTCTTGGTAGAATTGCATTTTTGAACGGTAGAACAAGTTTTTTTGCTGTAGGTTGAATAATGGCGGTCGTCAAATTAAAATGTTATGTAGAAAATATGCAAGGAGATTTACGAATGAGTGAATTTGTACTTAGCTGTTGCTCAACAGCCGATTTATCAAAAGAACATTTCGAAAGCAGAGGTATTGAATACGTTTGTTTTCACTATAACTTAGGCGGAACTGATTATCCTGATGATTTAGGGCATACCGTTCCCTTCAAAACCTTTTATCAGCGTATGGTGAACGGTGAAGATACCCGCACCTCGCAGGTTAACGTAGAAGAATATATTGATTACTTTAAAAGCTTTTTGGAGCAGGGGAAGGACGTTTTTCATCTTTCTCTTTCCTCAGGCCTTTCGGGTAGCTATAATTCCGCCCGTAATGCCGCCGAGCTTTTAAAGGAAGAATATCCCCATAGAAAAATTTATGTTCTGGACTCTCTCGGCGCTTCCTCGGGCTTTGGTCTTTTAATAGATAAGCTTGCCGATTTGCGTGATGAAGGCAAGAGTATGGATGAAATTAAAGAATGGGTAGAGAATAACCGTTTAAACCTTCATCATTGGTTTTTTTCTACCGACCTTACCTTTTATATTAAGGGTGGCAGAGTTTCTAAGGTTGCCGGCTTCTTCGGCGGTATGCTTGGAATTTGCCCTCTCCTTAATATGAACAACCTCGGAAAGCTTATTGCAAGAGAGAAAATTCGCTCAAAACGTAAGGTTATAGAACGAATAGTAGATAAAATGGAAAAGCATGCCAAAGGCGGTCTCAACTATAGCGGCAAGTGTTATATCTGTCATTCTGACTGTCTTGAAGATGCCCAGGCCGTTAAAGCTTTAGTTGAAGAGAGATTTCCCAATTTAAACGGTGAGGTTGAAATTAACTGGATAGGAACAACAATCGGAAGCCATACAGGCCCCGGCACCGTAGCGCTCTTCTTCTGGGGCGATGAAAGAGTAGAATAATCAAAAAAACTCCCGAATTAAAAATTCGGGAGTTTTTTGCTGAGAAAAGGATATCGAATTTATTGCGCAATAATCGTAATGGTTGAGTTTCTCTCTGTTTAATTGATAGATTTAATTTGTTTATTATGCTATAATGTCTATAGTAAGCTTACAATAATATTTTTAATGAGGGATATTATGAATTATATAGGTAATAACATAGCTGTTTTGAGAAAAAAGAACGGTATGACACAAGAGGAACTTGCGATTAAGATTGGTGTTTCTGCTCAATCGGTCAGCAAGTGGGAAAACGGAACTAATATGCCTGATATATCTGTGCTACCGATTATTGCCGAGGTTTTTGACGTAAGTATTGATTATATTTTCGGAAGAGAAACCGTAAAAACGTTGTCTCCCATAAATTTATCGGAAATAGCAGAAAAAGCTTATGATAATTTTTTGTTGACTGTTTCAAGAGCTTTTATTGACTGCGAGCTTTCCGAAGAAAAGCTTTTGTCAAATGCAAAAGAAACAAAAGAGTATTTAAAAGAACACCCCAGTGTCCAAACGGCAGTAATGAAAATAGGAACAAGCTGCGGTGTTTATGCCAATAAGGATTTGGCGGTTATATGGCCGAATATGGATAGCGAAGCCATTAAGCTTTTTGATAATAAAGACTGTATAGAATTTATAAAATGCCTTGCCGACGATAATTTCAGAGCAGTTATGAAATATCAACTGCAAAACGCGGGCACTATGTCGTATACTGCCGCCTCGGCAGCAAAGCATTGTAATATAACGGTTGAGCAAGCCACCAATGCTTTGAAGCTGCTGAACAAATATATGTTTGCAAGTAAATCCACGGTTGATTTAGGGGATGAAAAGGTTGACGTTTATCAGCTTAGAGCTATATATAAAATGACCCTTGTATACGTAATTATGTCGCTCTCTGCAAAGCTTGCCAAATACGAAGAAAGCTACAGGGGATTTTGCTGTTGATTATGAAAATGAAGGAACTTTTTATTAACCGAGCGATCAAAGAAGCAGAAACTAAATTGTTGGATATTTATTCTATTTCACACTGCGAGAAAAAGTATAAAATATATATGTTTAAAAAATTAACTAATCGCCGTACTGTAATACATTGTGAAGGTGACAGCCTATATTATGAGCAAAAGCCGTTGTTTTGGCATCTTGCCGGAAAAAGGTATGGAGAGAAGATTGCTTTCTTTAAAGCGGAAAAGGAAAAGAACGTTGAAACAATAGTGGTAATAAAAGGTATGCCCGACGGAATCGTAGGCATAGACGACGGCGTGTTTGCCTCATATAAAAAATATAATCCGAGAAAAATTAACGTTATGATAAAAAAGCATTTTTATAGATTAGAAGTATAAAAAAGAAGCACCGAGGTGCTTCTTTTTTTAGTTAATAATTTTATTTATTCTTAATCCATACTGCGGCTTTGTTGTCTTCGTCTAAAAGTTTACCCGAACTTGCGTAGTCACAAAGTGTCATATAGCCATTTTCGGTTTTAACCTTTAGTGTAAGAATGTTTTGGAAATCTGCGCTTGCTTTTTCATAAGAAACTATACCGTTATTATCTAAAATTTTGGCGGGAGCGCTCATATCGTAGCCAAAGCGTGAATCCTGTGCCAGCATAATGGGGCCTTTTTGAAGGGCAATAGTATTTTTAGCTTCGGGGTCTTCCTCGTCGTAGGTGGGAGTTACAATACAGTTTCCGCCCCACACAACTCTGTTCATAAGTACTTGATTACCGTATGGAATAGGCTTAACAACGGTAAGAGGCATATCGAAAACAAGATTAATAACTTCTTTTTCGTTTTTACATACTACTTCGTTATAGCCTTCGTTAACTGTTACTTCATTACAGTTTAGTGCTATTTTAGTATTAGCACTAAAGGAGGGGTTACGAAGCTTTAAGGTGAATTCTTCCTTTTCGGGGTTGTTAACCGTAATACTAACAACGTTTTCTGCAGGATATTTTGTATCAATAACTATTTCTACAGGCTTGCCGTTAACCCTTGTATGCATAGTGCCTGCGATGTAAAGGTTAAGAACCAAACCGTTTTCGGCAGTCATAAGGGCGGTTTTGTGTACGCTTCCTATACCTGCCCCTGCTATACAAACACAGCAACCGTAATATTTATTGTTTTTCATTACCTTCAGTCCGCCTATGTTGCCACCTCTGGTTCCCATAGTTAAAGGACTGTAGCTTGTAAAGGGCAGGGCTACACGTACAATATCGGGATTTTTAGCGCATTGTTTATCAAGATCGGTGCTGTCGGAAAGGCGGTTTTCTACGTTTACCGAGCCTAAAAATCCGTTATAATAAGAAATTTCATATGCATCTATATATTTTGGGTCGCCCGTAAAAAGATTAAGCTGCATAAAGAACTTCATAAGGGTTACTGTAACGCAGGTCTCCTGCATAACGTAATAATTAGTGGTGTTGGCTTGACGAACCTTTGAATGGTCGAAAAGCTCATGGGTGCAGCCTGCTGAGCCTATAACAGTAAATTCATCCTCTAAAATTAAATCGGCAAAGTTTAAAATGGCGGTTTTGTACCATTCTTCACCGGTGACTCTGTAAAGCTCTAAAAGTCCTTCAAAGCAGGAAGTCATTTCATAAGCTTTTGTAACGGGGTACTGATAAAGGCGAAGCTTTTTGGCTTCTGCAAGCTTGAATATGTTCTCGGCCCAACAGCCGCCTTCGTTTACTATGTATTTGGCAAAGTGTAAATATTTTTCTTCGCCCGTAATATTATAAAGGCGAACAATAGGCTCTAAAACAGAGGAAGAATTAAGTCCGTACCAATGCTTTGCGGTGCGGGTAATAGGGAGCTTGCCTTCAGCTGTATTACCTAATTTTAACATAAGGTAATCTGCCTGACGGCACATTGAAGCAATAATTTCCTTTTCGAGTTCTTTGTCCTCGTTGATTTCAAGAAAATACTGCATACCAAGAAGCACGTATTTTCTGCTCCAAATATCCCAGCCGTTAAATTCTTCACCTACGGTGTAGGATGAAATTCTGCCACGTTCATCCTGAGTGGTTAAAATATCACGTACAGTTGCGGTTAAAATTTCAAGAAGCTTTTTATTTTTTGTATAGGAATATACAAAGCATGCGCCACGCATCATTTTGCCCCAGTATTCTCCACGCCATCCGGCATCAGGGCCGTCAATTCGGTCTCTGAACTGATTAACAAAATCTACCCAAAGGTCTTCCTTTAAAAGCTGGTAATCTTCGGTAAACGTCATTGTTTTATGGGTGATTTCAGTAAAGCTAAAGGTGTTATTATAGTCGATAAAAAACTTGTCAGTGGAAAGGCGAGGGAAGTTTGCTTCTCCGTTTTTATAAAGCTGTACCATTTTAATTTCCTCCATTCTGTGCATTTAAGCTACGTATTCATTATATATTTTTGACTTCATAAAATCAATCTTTAGAATTCGGCGGCAAAAATTTAACAAAAAATGTTACTTTTAATAGTTAAAAATGAATACTTAATAATTATGGTGTTGAAAAATAGCAAATTTTGCTATATAATTATGTCAGCAGAAATGCAATTTTATAAAAGTGAGGGTTTATTATGATTTGTTCTAAATGCGGCGTCGAAGTTCAAGAAGGCACAAAGTTCTGTGTTGCTTGCGGCAATCCTGTTGAAGTGGCAGAGGCTGTACCCGTTGCTCCCGTTGAAGCACCCGTTGCTCCCGTAGAAGCTCCTGTTGCTCCTCCCGTAGCACCCGTTGCTCCCGTAGAGGCTCCTGTTGCTCCTCCCGTAGCACCCGTACCTCCCGTATATTATCCACCCGTACAAAAGGAGCTTACCAAGGATGAGCTTCCTGCAAAATTCAAGCCTATTGGTGCTTGGGCTTACTTTGGCTATCAGCTTCTTTTCAGCATTCCGCTTGTCGGCTTTATTCTTCTTATTATCTTTAGTCTTTCCGATGATAATATTAACCGCCGTAATTTTGCAAGGTCCTATTGGTGCTCTTTAATTATAGTTGGAGCAGTTGCAATTTTAGTTTTGGTGCTCTTTCTTATGTTAGGTCACACAGCCGTTGACCTTGCTGATGAAATGATGTATTATTAAATCAGTGAGCGCCTAAAGCTTTGCGGCTTTAATCCTTTAAAAAGAAAACGGATTCGTAAGAATCCGTTTTTGCTTTTTTATTCAGCTTCTAATTTCCAACTGCCCGAAAGCACTTTAGGCTCGCAGTCGCTCCATTTGGTTTCGGGAGGTTCAATGCCGTAAACGTATGAGCTTTCGGTACCCTCTACGGTAATTTCTCCGTTCTCGCTTACCGTAACGATAGCGCTTAAGGGGTCTTTAGTGTACCAGGTGTTTTTGCTCATTTTATCAAGGCCTAAGGAACGCTCATAGGTTTCCTTTTCTTGGCCGTCCTCGTATTCGGTATAGGTATAGGTATGCTCGTCGGTATAATGCTCACTGCCCTTTAACTGCCACCAGCTGTTTCTGGTAGTGTTCATATCAAGGTAAAGCACGTTATCGATAACCTCGGCATTATTGGTATGTATATGCCCGTTAATTGCCATAAGCACGGTGCCCTTTTTTATAGAGTTAGCGCAAGCAAAAAGGTTTCTTATGCGCGCGGCGTCGGGGGAGGTGCTTCTGAATTTGCCCGAAAAGCTGTCGTGACTTATAACAATACACCTTTTGCCCTCCTTGGCAGATTTTATAAGCACCTCTTCAAGCCAGTTGAGCTGCTCTGTTCCAAGGCTGTTACCTAAAATATTTTCACCGGGGGCACCCCAGCTTCCTGTACGGTTATGCTCCCAAAAGCCTTCCTTATTGAAGGAATAGTTGGTATCGGTGCAAATAATACGGAAGTTTTTAATATCTACGTAATAATAGGCAATGCTTCCGTCACCGATTTTACCGTCCTTAGTGCCCCAAACGGCATTTTCGGCATTGGTTAAAAACTTGGTTACGTCATTCATTGTGTTGCCGCATTCAAGCTCGTGGTTTCCGTAAACACCGCAAACGGGAACGCCCATTTTATTGTTTAAAAGAGGAAGTATAACCTCCTTTGAGCCGTTGTAGTCGTTGCTGAAATCGCCTGCGTGGAAAATTGCTTCGACCTGCTCCTTTTCAGCTCTGTCTAAAATTTCAACAAGGTCGCTGTAGGTTACAGCATACATTTGCTTTTTATAGTGAAAGTCTGCAAAAAGAGAAAATTTTAAAGTTTCAGCCATTATAATACCCTCGTTTTTTATTTTTCACCGTAAATGGGGAACTGCTTGCAAAGCTCAATAACCTCTGCAGTGATTTTTTCTTTGCTGTTTTCAAAATCGGTAGCAACAAGCTTTAACCAATGAGCAATCTTTTTCATTTCTGCCTCTTTAAAGCCTCGGCTTGTAACGGCAGGGGTGCCTATTCTAAGACCGCTTGTAACAAAGGGACTTTGCGGGTCGGCAGGAATGGTATTTTTGTTAGCGGTAATGTGAACCTCGTCTAACATATGCTCAAATTCCTTACCGGTAAGGTTCATACTTCTAAGGTCAAGCAGCATAAGGTGGTTGTCGGTGCCGCCCGATACAATGGTAAAGCCTTCCTCTTTAAGTGCTTCGGCAAGGCATGCGGCATTTTTAACTATCTGCTTTTGATATTCTTTAAATTCTTCGGTGAGTGCTTCGCCTAAGGCTACTGCCTTTGCGGCGATAATGTGCATTAAGGGACCGCCCTGAATACCGGGGAAAATAGCCTTATCAATTTGCTTTGCATATTGCTCCTTGCAAAGAATAAGTCCTCCTCTGGGACCGCGAAGTGTTTTGTGTGTAGTGGTGGTAACAACATCGGCGTAAGGAACAGGACTTTCGTGAAGTCCTGCGGCAACTAAGCCTGCAATATGAGCCATATCAACAAGAAGATACGCGCCTACCTTGTCGGCAATTTCCCTGAAACGCTTAAAGTTAATGGCTCTGGCATAAGCAGAAGCGCCTGCAAGAATTAACTTCGGCTTATTTTTAATGGCTAATTTTTCAACCAAATCGTAATCAATAGTCTGGCTTACCTCATCAACACCATAGGGAATAATATTAAAGTACTTGCCCGAAATATTAACGGGTGAGCCGTGGGATAGGTGACCGCCTTCGGATAAATTCATAGAAAGCACGGTGTCGCCGGGCTCTAAAAGAGCAAAGAATACTGCAAGGTTTGCGCTTGCGCCCGAATGAGGCTGTACGTTTGCGTGGTCGGCTCCGAAAAGCTTTTTGGCGCGTTCACGGGCAATTTCCTCTACCTCGTCAACGTATACGCAACCGCCGTAATAACGCTTGCCGGGGTAACCCTCGGCATACTTGTTGGTAAGGGGAGTGCCTGCGGCCAAAAGCACCGCTTCGCTTACAATATTTTCGCTTGCAATAAGCTCAATATTATGCTGCTGACGGCCATCCTCTCTTTTTATTGCACCGAACACCTCGGCATCGTAATTTTCAAGCTTGTCGTAAAACATTTAAAATTCCTCTTTTTCTTTATTTTGGTAATTATTTTATCATATAATATATAGATTTTCAAGCATTTAAGCCATTAATTCAAAATCGCTTTTGGGATGCAGACAAAGGGGACAGGTCCAATTATCGGGGAGCTGTTCAAAGGGGATTTTTTCTTTTGCATCGTCGTAAATAAAGCCGCAAATTGTGCAAACCCATTTTTTGCCCTCGCTTTTTTGTGCCTGTGGCTTCGGCTTAATATTTTTGTGATAATAAACGTAGGTGGCAGAGGGGATGTCGTTAAGAGTAACGGTTTCGGTAACATCGGCAATGAAAAGGGTGTGTGTGCCAAGGTCAACGCTGTTTATTACCCTTGCACTTATAACGGTGTTGGCAACGCCGTCAACGTAGGCGATACCGTTTTCACTTCTTTTTGCATCAAGAGTGAATTTTTCTGTCTCCCTTCCGCTTTTAAAACCGAAGACGGTAAAGGTGTCGAAGGCGGCGCTTTCATTTAGCACCGAAAGGTTGAATTCACCCGTTGCCTCTATCATAGAATGGGTTAGGTTGTTTTTGTTTAAGGTAATGCTTATTCTCAGCGGGGAAACAGTAACCTGCTGGGCGGTGTTAATAATACAGCCGTTATCCTTGTCACCCTGCCTTGCGCTTAACACAAAAAGACCGTAGGAAATATTATTTAATGCTTTTTCGTTAATCATAGTAGTTTTCCTTTCCAACTTATTAATACTATTGTACCATTTATAGTCTTGGTTGACAATTATTATTTTTTCTTTTATCATAAAAAATATGAAAGGAGGGTGCTGTATGAAGGAAAAAGCTCTTTATAAGGTGTGCCGCGCAGGGCTTTTTGCGGCAATAATTTGCGTTTGCTCCTTTATTGCGTTTCCTGTTGGACCGGTGCCCGTAACCTTGTCACTTTGTTGTATTATGCTTGCAGGCATTGCGCTTTCTCCCTTGGAAGCCTTTGCCGCAACCCTTGTTTACGTAATTATCGGGGCAGTGGGGCTTCCCGTTTTTTCGGGAGGCAGCGGCGGAATAGGTGTGCTTCTGGGGCCTACGGGCGGCTATATATGGTCGTACCCGTTGTGTGCTTTAACAATTTCTCTTATTTCACATATAAAGGCAAATAAAAAGCTTGCTTCTTACGTGCTTTCCTTTACGGGGTGTATGTCGGGAACGTTTTTTTGCTACTGTGCAGGAACGGTACAGTATATGCTGCTGACAAACGCTTCCTTTTATACAGCACTTGTCACCTGTATAATTCCGTTTGTTGCAGTAGATATAATAAAATCTTTTGCGGCAACGGTTATGGGAATTTCTTTAAAGAAAAAGCTTAAACGGTTATAGCTTATTGGCTATAACCGTTTTTTGTTAAAGCATATAGATTTCTATAATTTCACACTATTATTCCAATATTATACGATTTCACCGAAAAACTTCTAAAAAAGCATTTACTTATAGCTTTTTCGGTATTACAATGTAGGTGGGTGAGGTTATGAAATATAAAAGCTTTTCTTTTGATGAACACATAAGCAGAAAATTTAATATAACCGCGCATAAAAAACACTTTAACGGTAATACGGGCATACATTTTCACGAGTTTTTTGAAATTGAACTGGTTATCGGCGGAAGCGGAGCCTGTATGCTTAACGGCGTTGAAGTCCCTCTTCAAAGGGGTAGCGGGTATATACTTACACCTGTTGATTTTCATAATTTAATGGCTGAACCGACACTTGAGCTTTATAATATAATGTTTGATGAAAGTATTGTGAATAAAGAGCTTATAACCAAGCTTTTTAATAACAGTGAAAGTAAGTTTTTCAGCTTTAATGAAGAAGAACTGAAGGAATTTTCCGTTTTGGCCGATATTCTTATAAAGGAACGAAACCAAAATGCCTATAATAGCCGAGGCGCCATAAGTAACCTTACCGAGCTGCTTATTACCCATATAATTAGAAAAATTGATGACGGTGCCGAAAGGCTGCAGGGAAGCTCTGGAGATATTGATTATGCGTTAAGGTATATATATACTCATTTGCGGGAAAATCCCAGCCGAAATAAGGTGGCGGAGATTTGCAATTACAGTCCGAATTATTTCAGCAGATTGTTTTATGAATACACAGGGCAAAAATATGTTGATTTTTTAAATTCGCTGAAAATCAGCCGAGCTAAAAAACTCCTTTCATTAAGTGATTTAACCGTTAATGAAATAGCCTTTGAATGTGGCTTTACCTCGGTTTCAAATTTTTACAGAGTATTTAAAAAAAGTGAAGGCATTCAGCCCTTAAGCTATAAAAAAGAGGAAAAAGGCTATGAAAAATAAATTGCATATTATTTCTCATACACATTGGGACAGAGAGTGGTATATGAGCTTTGAAAGTCACAGAGCAAGACTTGTTGAGCTTATGGATTGTCTTATTGAAACTATGGAGAATAATCCTGATTATAGGTATTTTCACCTTGACGGTCAAACTATAGTTATTGAAGATTATCTTGAAATAAAGCCCTTTATGAAGCAACGTCTTGATGCTCTTATTAAGGCGGGCAGAATTCAGGTGGGTCCTTGGTACGTTTTGCAGGACGAAACCCTTATTTCGGGTGAGGCTAATATAAGAAATATGCTTGAGGGTCACCGCTTTTGCAAGGAAAACGGTTATCCCTTAACTCGGGTCGGTTATTTTCCCGATGCCTTTGCAAATATTTCTCAGGCCCCCCAGCTCCTTTGCGGATTTAATATAGATAATGCTGTTTTCGGCAGAGGACTCGGTGCCGTTATGGCCAATAATAAGGTTGGCGAAGTGGCGGATGATAAGGAGCTTATTTGGGAAGGCGCCGACGGCAGCAGGGTAATGGGAATTATGTTTACCGAATGGTATGATAATGCCAATGAAATGCCTGTTGACAGAAAAACGTGCAAGGAAAAAATGGATAAAATGATTGAGCTTTTCGGTAAGTACGCAAAAACCAATCATTGGCTTGGTATGAACGGCAGCGACCATCAGCCTATTCAACGAAATTTGACAGAGGCATTGAGTATTGCCCGCGAAATTTACGGAGAAGATTTGGAAATAGTACACAGTAATTTTAATGAATATATTTCTGCACTTCGGCCATACGCTACTGATTTTCCCCTTATAAGCGGCGAGCTTACGGGACAAAAAACTACGGGCAAGTCGCCTATTTCCGATACCGCCTCCACCCATCAAGCCTTAAAAAACAAAAACCATTTGGTGCAAAATTTACTTGAACAGCAGGCGGAGCCTATAAGCGTAATGGCATACTGGCTTTACGATACCTACAAAAAGGACTATTTGCGCTACGGCTGGAAAAAGCTTATGCAAAACCACCCTCACGATTCTATTTGCGCCTGCTCCTGCGACGACGTTGCTATTCAAATGTCTGCGCGCTTTGACTGTGCAAGGGACGTTTCGGAATATATAAGAAACGAAGCGGCGGAATATATTGCCAACAGGATAGATACCTCCGATTTTGGCGAAAAGAGTATAGTGGTTTTCCATACCAATCCTTTTAAAACAAACGGAATGGTGAGTGTTGATTTATGGTTAAGAGAGCCGCAGGATTTTTACATAACCGATTCGAAGGGAAATTACGTTAATTCCTTTATTACCTATCACGGCAATCAGTTTACCTTTAAGCTGCCGAAGGACAGCTTTAGAGTACCTATAAGGGACCATAAATATACCGTGAAATTCCCCGTAGCCCTTTCGGGCATAGGCTATACCGTATTTAAATTAAATTTAGGTAAAGCGCGAAATCAAAAAACCGATTTAACCGTATACCGAAACGGCGCCGAAAATAAATATATTAAATTCAGTATTGAAAACGACGGAACCATTTCACTTTTTGATAAATCAAGCGGTAAAGCGTATTCGGGGCTTAATCTTATTGAGGACCGCGGAGATAAGGGTAACGGCTATAATTTTGTAGAAACCGATGACAACAAGGCTGTATACGCCCGACTTTGCAGTTGTGAAATTGCCGAGCAAAGCGAGTTTTTCGTTACCTTTAAAATAACAAGCGTTATTGATATACCTGCAGGAATGGATGAAAACCAAAACAGAAGCGAAAAAAATATCAGCCATACCGTAACTGCCCTTGTCACCTTAAGAAGTGACAGCAGACGTCTTGATTTTAAGCTAAGCATTAATAATCAAAGCGAAAACCACCGCCTGCGCGTTCTTTTTAATACTAAAATTAATACCGAACACGTATATGCCGACGGTCAGTTCGACCTTATTAAAAGGCGTATAAAGCCTTATGAGCGTTGGCAAAACCCCTGCTATAATCAGCGATTGCAGGCTTTCGTTTCCTTGGAGGAGGAGAAATGCGGCTTTATAGTTGCTTCGCGGGGACTAAACAGCTACGAGGTGCTTCGTGACGGTGAGAATACCGTTGCTCTTACGCTGCTTCGCGCTGTAGGTACACTGGGTGACTGGACATGGGGGCAAATGAGCAATCCGCTTATGCAGGTTAAAGGAGATATTACCTTGGAATACTCGGTGATTCCCTTTGAAAAAAGCGAAAAAGCGGAAGCCTATAACGAGGCTTACGCTTTTAATGCGGACCACCTATACGCAATGGAAAACGATTGCCACAGCGGTTATTTGCCTGCGGAAAAGAGGTTTATAAAGCTTAAGGGTGATTATATCAGAAGCTCGGCTTTGAAGCTTTCTGAAAACGGCGACTGCGCTATAATGCGTATTTATAATATAAGTAACGAAACACAAAAAGTAGACTTTACCTTTAACGAAGTAAACGGTACGGCTGTAACTAACCTTGCGGAAAACGATGATGCCGAATTCAATGATTCTCCCATACCTCCCAAAAAGATAATGACCTACAAAATAAAGTAAAAAACGTTGGAGAATGAAAAATTCTCCAACGTTTTTTATATTTAAATTGAATTTTTATTTATTGCACCAAATATGAAGCATTAACTTTGTTATAATGTTTTTTGTTGGTGAAACGGTTTGGCTTTGCCGTTTTCACCGCAAGGCTTTGATGGTAACGACGTCGTTACTGTTTAAACCGAATTCAAAATTTTAGGAGGCAAGAATGGATATTAAGATTTATCAATGGGGAAAAGAGAGCGGTCCGCCTCTATATACGGTAAAGGACGGGAAGCTTTATAATGGCCATGCGAACGGGTCCCCCGTATATGAAATAAAAGACAACAAAATATATGCATACCACAGTAACGGGTCACCGATTTTTACAATTATAGGCGATAACGTATATCCGGGAAGATTCTCGTCAGGTGTGCCGCAATTTACGGTAAGGAATAATAGAGTTTACGGCGGCAGAATGACAAATGAAACTCCCATATACGTTATACGCTGATTGAAATATTAAAAAAAGGAGAAAAAATTATGTACAGCGAGGAAGAAATAAAAAGAAAGCTTGGCGAATTTAAAGCGGAGATAAATGCTTTAAAGGAAAAATTTGATAAGGCCGAAAGAGATTGTGACGTAAGCTATGACCGATATCGTGATTTATCTGATAAATCATGCGCTTTAAGCTTTAGAATCAGTAACTTAGGCTTTTTCAAAATGAAGGAAAAGCAAGAACTGTGCGCCGAAAAAGAAAGAATTGATATGGAACTTAGAAATGCCGAAAGAATTAAAAACGAAGCCTACGGCAGACGTAAACAGCTTGAAGCTCAAAGCGAAGATTTAAAGGAAAGATATTTTGCTTTTTGCAGAGAGGTTGGATATCCGGTACCCAATAACTCCTCAAATCAAGAGGATTAATTGTAATTTCAAAATAAGGGAGGAATAAATAATGGACAGAAAATATCATGCGGTTTTTTTGATTAACGGAAAAAGAACGGTACAGGACGTACACGCTTTTTCTATAGCCGATGCAAAAAAGCTGATTGAGGCTCAGTACAGGGGAAACACAATAATCTTTATTGAGTGCTCGCCTGCTAAAAACTAATAAACCGAAAAAAGCGATGTTCTGCGGGGCATCGCTTTGGTATTATATATTTTTTTCTTTTATCTTTTAAATAGGTGTGATATAATTACTATGCTTCAATTTTGGCGCATTAGATTTGATATACTGTACTATACTTAAGGATAGGGAGTTTTTATATGTTGGAAAATTTCGATTTTGAAGCTAAAAGTTTTAAGGCGGATATAAGTCCCGAAGAGTATATATATCTTATGTTCGAAAGAACCGATTTCGAGGACGGCGTTTTATACGTTCCGAGAATATTGCATTCGGGCTTCAATAATATTGAAGTTAATTACAAATGTATTATGAACTGGACGTTAGAGGAATGTGAAAAAGTAATGTGTGAATACAGAACGCTGTATTCACATTTGCGGAAAATAGCGGCTGTGTACGATTTTTTAGGCACCGACCCGAAAGAAAACAAAAAGCTTATCAAGGAAGACGATGTATTTAATACCTGGTATGTTTATATAAGAGATTTAGATACCTCAGGCTTTGATATGAGCTTAATAATGGAAATTGAGGAAAAATATGATACTATCCGCGAAACGCGAGAAATAGCAAAGAGGTTTTCTGAAGAAACCATTAATGAAATGGAGAAAAAAATTCTGAAAGATTATTTAGACGTTTCTATTTCAGAGGAGGAAGAAAATTTATACAGTAAGTACAAAGCCCATATTATAAAAGAGGCCAAGAAAAGGGTGGGAGACAACGTTTGCGCTCATGCCTTAGTAATAAGAGCAAGACGCGTTTGCCGTTTGCTTAGCTTAAAGGCGCCTGCGGTAGTTATTGATACGGAAGCACGACAGCTCGCCAGCGACTTGGTAATACATAAATACGCTAAGGAAATGGAGGAAACAGAATTCGTTAAGGGCTCAATGAGGGAAATAGGCGATGATTACGGCTTAGAGTCTGATGAGATTTATAAGCCCAAAAGAAAAAACAAACGCAAAAGCTCGGTTTCTCTCTATATTTTCTTGGTGCTTAAGGAGTATACCAACGCTGAAAAGCATTTGAGCGATCAGGAATTTCTTGATATACTTAAAAATAAATATGATATTGTGATTTCCCGTAACACCCTGGCCAGACACGTGGCAAGCCTTGAGGATGACGGCTTTTCCGTTTATTCAGTTAAGGGGAAGGGCAGATGGATGGAACAAACCATTAAATAATAAAAACGCTTTGGAATTTCATTCCGAAGCGTTTTTTGTTATGATTATTTATTACTTAAATATTCGTCTATAGCTTTTGCGGCGGTTTTGCCTGCGCCCATAGCCGAAATTACTGTGGCGGCGCCCGTTACTGCGTCACCGCCTGCGTAAACACCCGTTTTACTGGTGGCGCCGGTATTTTCTTCAACTATTATACCGCCGCGTGTGTTAACCTCTAAGCCTTCGGTTGTAGACTTAATAAGAGGATTGGGGGAGGTGCCTATAGACATAATAACGGTATCAACCTCTAAAATGAATTCGCTGTCGGGAACGGCAATCGGCCTTCTTCTGCCTTTTTCGTCAGGCTCGCCAAGCTCCATTTTAATACACTTCATTGCCTTTACGAAGCCGTTTTCGTTACCTAAAATTTCCACGGGGTTATTAAGAAGCATAAACTCTACACCTTCTTCAATAGCGTGCTCTACCTCTTCCTTTCGTGCCGGAAGCTCGTCCATACTTCTTCTGTATACAATATAAACCTTGTCGGCTCCGAGCCTTAAGGCGGTTCTTGCGGCATCCATTGCAACGTTACCGCCGCCTACAACTGCAACCTTACCGCCCTTCATAATGGGGGTGGTGGGGAATTCAAGATACGCCTTCATTAAATTACTTCTGGTTAAAAATTCATTGGCTGAATAAACGCCCTTTAAGGATTCACCGGGGATGCCCATAAAGGAGGGCAGTCCTGCGCCCGAGCCGATAAATACAGCTTTAAAGCCCATACCGAAAAGCTCGTCAACCGTCAGGGTTTTACCGATAACAATGTTGCATTCGATTTTGACGCCCAGCTTGCGCAGACCGTCAATTTCCTGAGCCACGATGCTCTTGGGCAGGCGGAATTCCGGGATGCCGTAGCTGAGCACACCACCAGCTACATGCAGCGCTTCATAGATGGTTACGTCATA
>JAFVIF010000066.1 GCA_017474125.1 Clostridia bacterium | reverse complement strand
TTTTTTCCTTTTTTTCCTTTTTCTTGGTCATTGCTTCAAGACTGCGAACCGAAGCGCCCGCTAAAGCAAGGCGGAACAGCTCCTCCTGCTTTTCGCCCTCGGCGGCAAGCAATGCTCTGGCGTGGCCTGCGGAAATTTTGCCCTCCCTTAATGCATTAAGCATTTTTTCGGGGAGCTTCAAAAGTCGTAATGCGTTGGCAACGGCGGCGCGGGATTTGCCTACCCTTTCGGCCGCATCCTCCTGAGTTAAGGAAAAGCGTTCAATAAGCGTGCTGTAGCCTAAGGCCTCCTCGTAAGGGTTTAAATCCTCACGCTGTAGGTTTTCCACAAGCGCGGCCTCGGCGGCGCCAAGCTCGTCCATTTCCTTTATAAGAGCAGGAACGGTGTAAAGCCCTGCCAAACGGCAAGCGCGCCAACGGCGTTCACCTGCAATAATTTCGTATCGGCCGTTGGGACGGGGGCGCACCACAATAGGCTGAAGCAAGCCGTGACGGCTTATGCTGTCGGCAAGCTCGCTTAAAGCCTCCTCGTCAAAATCCTTGCGGGGCTGTTCCTTGTTTGGTTCAATCTCGTTTATATCAAGCTCGCTGAGCTTACCCTCGTCGGTAGCGTTTTCGCCGAACAGCGCGTCTAAGCCGCGTCCGAGTCCACCTTTTTTTGCCGCCATTTTAAACCCTCCTGTTTCGTTTTAAAAATTCCTCTGCCAAGCGGTCGTAGGCAACGGCGCCCTTACCCCGCTTGTCGTAATATTGAATAGGCATACCGTAGCTGGGCGCTTCGCTAAGGCGCACAGAACGGGGAATTGCGGTTGCGTACAGCTTTCCCGCAAAATATTTTTTAATTTCGGCAACCACCTGACCCGTAAGGTTAAGCCTGCCGTCGTACATGGTAAGCACAACGCCCTCAAGCTCAAGGGTGGGGTTGTAAAGGCGCTTAACCTGACGGATAGACGCCATTAGCTGTGACAGTCCCTCAAGGGCAAAATACTCACACTGAATGGGCACGAGTACGGTATCGCTTGCCACCAACGCATTAATGGTAATAAGCCCTAAGGAGGGGGGACAGTCAATAAAAATGTAATCGTAGTTTTCCCTTACACGCGCAAGGGCGAGCTTTAGCTGTTCGTGACGGTTTTCAAGCTCAATCATTTCAATCTCGGCCGCCGCAAGGTTCATATCCGACGGCACAATATCAACCTTTTCAAACTCGGTATGTACAATAGCCTCCTCGGCAGAATATTCGCCTATGAGCAGACCGTATGCCGAATGCTTAATTTCCTTTTTGCTTATTCCGTAGCCGCTGGTAGAGTTGCCCTGCGGGTCGCAATCGGCAAGAAGCACCTTTTTGCCGCTTATACCCAGCGCCGAAACCAGATTAACAGCCGTTGTGGTTTTACCGACGCCGCCCTTCTGATTAACCACAGCAATAATTTTTCCCAAAGTTTCCACCTCTTAAATGTAAGTAAACACGAATAATCCTAACCTGATTTTAAAGGGAGGATTAAGCATATATATTTCATTATACCAAACCTTTAAAGAAAAAACAATCAATAATTGCATTTGAGCGCTGTTTGTGATATTATTAATAGAGAATATAAAAAAGGAATGTGTTTTATGAAACGTTTATTTAGTTTTCTTTTATGTATTTTGCTTGTTTTAAGCCTTTCTGCCTGCGCACCGAGCGGATATCTTAATTCTACCGACGGCGACTTAAATATAAGCCTGCCCGAAAGGCAAGATAATTCTCCCGAATTTACCGATGAGCAACGGCTTATTATCGGTCAATGGAATCTTATTTCCATTACTAACGATAGTGGCACCGTAGAGCATACCGACTCCTCCTACACCTTTACAGAACAAGGCAAATGTATAGTAAATATGAAGGGTGTTAAAACCGACGGCGGCTTTTATTTTAAAGATGACCTTCTTTATATTGACAAAGCGCCCGTTACCTATAAAATTGAAAACGACACCTTGACTATTACCACAGCCGCAGGCGCCGTTCATATTTTGGAGAAAATTGCCGCCGCAATAACAGAATAATATAAATAAAAATACAACCCCTGCTTGTGCTTCTTTCGAAAACAGGCAGGGGATTTTTTATGCGTCTTGTGTATTTTTTAGCTTGTTGTTAACGTCCTCGCGAAGTATTCGCCAAACGGCGGCGGTAAGGGGCACAAATATAAGCATTCCCACTACACCGAACATTCCGCCGCCGACGGTAACGGCGGCAAGCACCCAAATTGCAGGGAGTCCGATAGAGGAGCCAACCACCTTTGGGTAAATCAGATTGCCCTCTAATTGCTGCAGAACGAGTATAAATATTATGAAAATAAGCGCCTTTAAGGGGTCTTCGGTAAAAATCATAAATGCGCCGACACCTGCGCCGATAAAGGCACCTGCAATGGGTATAAGGGCGGTAAAGGCAATAAGCGCACCAATCATTGTAGCGTAGGGCATTCGTAAAATAAACATACCGACGGTACAAAGCACACCCAAAATTACGGCTTCGGTGCACTGACCGATAATGTAACGGCGGAAGGAAACGTTGAATACGTCAACGGCATAAACCATTCTTTTGTACCAAACCGGAGCCATATAGCGCCTTAAAACTCTGCCGAACTGATTTTTTAATTTATTTTTGCTGAGAAGTATATAAATGGCAAAAATTATGCTTAAAAATACGGTGACTACGGCGGAGAACACAGCCGAAATAGATTTAACGACTACGTCTACAACCTTACCTACACCCGAGGTAGCAATACCTACAACGCTGTTAATGGTTTCCTGCCAATTTATTTCACGCAGAGAATTAATAAACTCGTCGGAAATGAACTCGATTCGGCTAAGGCGGTCGATAACTACTACGGTTGCGGCAGGGAGCTTATCAATAAGCACCTGAACACAGGAAATGAGCTCGGGCACCACAAGACCTACAATAAGAGCAATAATAGCGGCAACGGTAAGGAATGCCAAGGTCATACAAAGGGGTGTGCGAATTTTATTCACTAATTTTTTATTTGATTTCGG
This sequence comes from Clostridia bacterium, assembly GCA_017474125.1. Classification (GTDB taxonomy): domain Bacteria; phylum Bacillota; class Clostridia; order Oscillospirales; family Acutalibacteraceae; genus SIG607. Next base: position 25,911 of record JAFVIF010000066.1, on the reverse strand, counting down.
GAAAAAGTTGCGCTCATAAAGGTTCATAATTATGTTAACGAGATAGGCAATTACAAAGCCGATTATTATGGGCGCCGCCGCTCCGATAAGGGAAACCGAAACGGGATTCCAATAGTTAATGCATAGGTAAAGTATAAAAACAACCAATGCTATTTTAAAAAGCTGTTTAAAATCAATCTTCATAAATTCACCGCTTACCTTTTATTTCATTCTAATTATACTACCTTTTTCCTTTATTTACAATAACACTTTGTAAAAATTATTAAAAACACAGAAGGAGCAGTATAAAACTGCCCCCTCTGTGTTTGAGAAATCTATGCAAAATACGTACAAGCGAATTGGTTTATGCTCTTATTATACACTCTTTCTATACTATTACAATAGCAAATCGTTCAAAAAATTGACACATCGTTCAAATTTTAAAATTTTTTACTTCTGTCGCGACCTGAATATTAAAGCCGCCAGAAAGCCGCTGAACAGCGCCGCCGTTATGCCGCCTGCCGTTGCCTTCAGTCCTCCCGTTAATGCGCCTATAATGCCGTCCTCCCTTACCGCCCTTTCAACACCTTTTGCCAAAAGATATCCAAAGCCCGTAAGGGGAGTGGTTGCGCCGCCCCCTGCAAATTGCACCAGCGGCTCATATAGCTTGAGTGCGGATAACAGCACGCCTGCGACCACGTAAAAGGTTAAAATGCGGGCGGGAGTAAGTGAGGTGTAGTCGATTAACAGCTGACCGATTACACACAGTGTGCCGCCTATTAAAAATGCCTTTAGTAAGCTTATAAGCATAAAAATCACCGCCATTATTATTCGACGGTGATTTTGAATTATACTATGAATTTTTAATTTTATCGTTAAATTCCTTAAACTTTTGCTCGTTTTTGTTGTCCCCAAAGGTATAGTACCTTTTATTTTTTATGTTATCGGGGAGGTACTGCTGTTTAACGTAATGGTTAGGGAAGGAATGTGGATAAAGGTAATGCTGTCCTTTTATTTCGGCATCCTCCCCGTCAAAGTGCTTGTTTTGTAAATGCCGTGGGATATCGCCGCCGATACCGTGCTCCACGTCGTACATGGCGGCATCAATAGCCGCTTCACCCGAGTTAGACTTTGGAGAGGTTGCTACGAGAATAACAGCATCGGCCAAGGGTATGCGAGCTTCGGGCAAGCCTACGAACATAGCCGCATCAATAGCCGCTTTAACAATGGGGATAATTTGGGGATAGGCAAGCCCAACGTCCTCGCAGGCGCAAACCATAAGGCGGCGGCAAGCGCTGGGCAAATCTCCTGCGGCAAGAATACGGGCAAGGTAGTAAACGGCGGCATCGGGGTCACTTCCGCGCATAGATTTTTGGTAAGCTGAAAGTAAATCGTAATGCTCGTCGCCCTCGCGGTCGTAGCGCACCGCGTTGTTTTCTAAAATTTGCTCGGCAATATCGTCGGTAATAACGCATTGGTCGTCGTAGCGCACGCTAAGCAGACAAAGCTCAAGCATATTAAGGGCGCGCCTTACGTCACCGCCTGCACTAAGGGCTATTTTGTCCCTTACACCCTTTTCAAAGGAATAGCTTTTGCCTTCGTCCTTGCCCACAAGGGCTAAACCTCGGTCAAGGAGAGCGGCAATATCGTTATTATTAAGGGTTTTAAATTCAAAAACAGTGGAACGGGAAAGAATGGCATTGTATACGTAGAAAAACGGGTTTTCGGTGGTAGATGCAATAAGGGTAATATCGCCGTTTTCAATGTAGGAAAGTAAAATTTGCTGTTGCTTTTTATTAAAGTACTGAATTTCATCAAGATAAAGCAGTACACCCCCTGCACATTCCAAAGAATCAAGGGAAGCAATAACGTCTTTTATATCTTGAGTAGAACAAACGGTAGCGTTAAGGTGGTACAGCTTTTTGCCGCATTTTTCGGCAATAATATTGGCAACGGTGGTTTTACCTACACCCGACGGGCCGTAGAAAATAAGATTAGGTATTTCACCCGAATCAATAATGCGGCGAAGCACTTTTCCTTTTCCCAATAAATGCTGTTGACCGGCAACAGAGTCAATAGACGTTGGGCGAAGCCTGTCAGCCAAAGGTGATGCCATATTATTACCTCCCGTACAAATATTACATATTTATTATATCATAAATGCAGTAAAAAGCAAGGGGAAGTGGTGCGCCCTAACGATTAGCAAAGCAACTTTATAGGGCATAAAATAAACGGACGGATAAATCCGTCCGTTTATTATACAATTATTATTTTGGTTTACTGACCGTCATTAATATCGAGGTCGGTACCTGCGCCAACACCTGCTACGGTTCTGTTGATAGAATCGGAGTAGATAGTGTATCGGCTGCCGTCATCAGTTTCAACAATGATGTAAGCCTTAACCTCAAGCTTTCTATCATCATTTTCAAGCTTAAAGCCTGTGATGTAAGAAGAGAAGGTCATCATCTTGCTGGCTTCATCATAAGCCCAACAGGTATTAAAGTTATCGGTCTTGTTCTTCTTAACGTCCGCAGTGTACATTGTTGCAACAGCACCGCCGCTTGCAACGTAACCGTTTCTGTAGTAGAAGCCACGCTCAACAACTGTTAATACGTCGTCGCCAAGATAAATGTTGGAGCCGTCGTCGGTCTTATAGTTGAAGTAGAAACGCATAGCCTGCTGATCTGCTTCTTCTGCAGCCTCATCAGTAAGAATGGAAGCGCCATCCTCTTCAACAACAGCATCGCCAAGGTCGATAACTTCGATATCGGCAAAGTAGAGGTCGTTTCCTGCTTCATTTGCATCCTGAGTATAGGTCATGAAGAGTTTATTCATCCAAGTGGTTCTCTGCACGTTATAATCAAGACCGGTTTCGGTTTCATCCTGCACGGTACCGGAAAGATCAGCGGTAAAGTACGCATTAGCGGTTACCCATCCGTCGGTAGCTTCGCCGGCATTTATAGTTATTGAACCCTTTGCTCCGTCATTTGACCAGTAGTTATCGCCCTGACAAGAAGTGAAGGTAAAGCCAAACTTACCGTGAGCTTTGGTTGCCTGATACTTAAAGGTTACCTTGTAGGTATGACCCTGCTGAAGAACGGTACCGGTAACATAGTTTTCAACGTCGTTAGCAATAATTTGCTTTTTAGCACCGCCAATGTGTAAAGCGTACTTGCCGTCATAAAGGGAATTTTCAAAGGTCCACTCCTGCTCAGTGCCGCCATTTTTCTTACCGTCACCGACTACGTTGGTACCGCCCATTCCTGCTACAGGATTATTCTGAACGTAGGTAGCATTATACAAAGTAGTGTTTGTTTTGGAAGGATATACGCTAACTATATTATTAGCGTTAATTTTATCGGATTCACTATACCACTTGGGGTCATAGTTGTTGGTGGGAACTGTAATGTCAGCGCCCTGTTTTTCTTCTCTGTGTTCATAGGTGTACTCTTCGTTTTCAACGTCGTAACGAGCATAGGTAACAAATACGTTTCCTTTATCAACTTCGTAAAGCTCAACGTTGGAAATATAGAATTCAGGTACGTTAATAACCTCATAGGGGTATACTACAGTGCCATCGTTTAAGGTATAGCTTGCGAATTCTTCACCGCCTATGGTTGCCTTTTCTACACGTCTTGCGGTATAACCGGAGAGTGAAGTGTAAATTGCAAGAGGAGCCACACCGGTACCAAAGCTTGCGGGTGTAGTAATAGTAACTGCTACGGTTTGATATTCGCCGGTAGCTTCAGAGGTTGCAGTGGCAATCGACTGAGTTCCGAAAGCGTAAGCATACGAGCCGAGGTTGTAGTCGTTAGAACCGTATTGCATATACTGATTCTTACGACCTGCAACAAAGCCTACGGAAGCAGCACCTGCTTTGGTTACTTTATAAGTAATAACTGCAGAATATGTGGTGCCGGGCTTTGCCATAATAGCATAGCCATCGCTGTCTCTGAGCACAAATGTGGAAGTTACGCCCCAACCAACGGTCTTTACGGTACCAATTTCATCATTTATATTTTTAGCAGTTACATATCCACCGCCGTTATATGCGCTTAAACCGTCTGTCTTAGCGGGGTTAAATGCATAAGCCTGATTACTGGTTTCAGACTTAGTCAACTTAAGACCGTCTGCGGTATAGGAAGACACACAGTAACCGCCTTCAACGAGTACGTTGCTGTATTCGTCGTAAGGTACCCAAGTAGTAGTTCCGCTTACCTTTTCCTGCTTGCTATAGCCTTTATAAGCTATACCCTTAATTGCGGGAGCGGTATAATTTCTATAATCAACCTCGAAGTTATCAGCATCAATGTAATCACGGTATACAGCGTAGAGGTCTACGGAGAAGTCGCTTGCAGATATACCGGGAAGGGTTACTTCTACAACGGAATCAGTACCATTTTCGGTTGTTGCCCAACCTGCAAAGTACTTGCCTTCAACGCCTGCGCCTACGCGGTCTATTTTGTAGGTTCCGCCGTATTCAAGACCATCGGTAATAGTTGTATCATTACCGTTGTCATGGTAAACGATAGTGGGGTCACCGGCGTATACAGCGTAAAGCTCAACTACGCAAGCAACGCTTGCGGAAGGCATAGTAATGGTATCAACAATGTTGAGACCATCCGATGTGGTAGACCAGCCCTTGAAGGTTAAGCCTTCGGGAGCGTTGGTACCAACTAAAGTAGGAGTATAAGCTTCGCCTGCAGCTACACCTTCGGTAACTTCTGTTACGGTTTCACCGTCGTGGAAAATAACGGTAGGAGTATTAACAAATTCCTCCACTTTAACATCATCAACCAAAACAGTAAAGGTTGACATATAATTTTTTGGATCAGTTACTTCCTCGAATTTTAAAGCAAACACTGCATACTTATCATTTACGCTTAATCCATTGATAACGGTATAAAGAGTAGCAGTCTGCCATTCATCGGAATCGCTGTAAGGAAGTATAACATACTGGTCGGAGATCGCTTGATATCCGCCACCCCAAATGTTTGTATGATTTCCCAGAATACTGGAAACCTTTACAGGTCTTCCTTCGTTAAAGTCGGTGAATTTATATTTAAATGTAACCTTAAAGTTTTGAGTTATTGTGGTGCTGGCTGCATTGAACTGATATAGAGGTAAATTAACTTGTTCTAAGTTTGTACCGTTACGTTTTTCAAAAGCAGGGCCGTATTCAGCTACAAATTTTTCGTAATCACCGTTTACGGAATTGTACATAGCCGCAGTAATGTTTTTGTAGCTATCTGTTGCTTCATCGTAATATAATTCTTTTGAGTAGTTACTATCAGTCCAATTGGCCGGCTTTTCAAGCCTTTGATTAACACCGTAGTTTCTAATACGCATTGCACGGTGGTCACCGTTACCCTCGTCTGTGTACTGAACACTGGGCACCACAGGCTTAAACATATAAGCGTCTACAGGAATGTCATTTTGGAAAGAGTTAACGTCGCTCGCAATCTGGTAAACGGTTACGTTACCGCTAAATGTAATAGGAGCAGGAACGTAGGTATCAGGATCTAAAGACCATACGTAATGGGCGTTATAAGAAGCGGGAGTTGTAGGATATTTAATGGCTTCGCCATTTTCGTGCACTGCTGCGGTTTTAGCGCCGTTATAAGCAACAAAAGCCACGCAAGAAGCTTCTTCGACAACAACATCATCTATATAAATTTCGTTGGTTTGTCTGGTTGCACTATCACCTACAAAACGCATGTCTAATGCAAAAGTAACCTGCGCATTTGCCTTAATATTACCGGCATCAGCAAAGGTAATAGTAGCGGTTTTCCATCCATTCGACGGACCTGCGGGGAATTCAAATTCATCTGTTGAATAAGTAGTACCGCCGGGGTTATTACCATTATAAATGTTGGCATAACTTACTGCACGAAGTTGTAACTTAGAGGCTGTAGTGTTATTTTCTGTTGCAAAATACTTAAAGGTAACTTTGTAAGCCTTTACATTATCGTTGCTGGGGAAACCATAATTAGCTGTTGTTCCTATCTTTTCGGTTACTTTACCGATATCTCTAAGTATGGTGGTACCCATAGTTAAATGAGTGCTCGCTCTATTAACAAACACCTTGCCGCTTTCAAAAGCGGGAGCAGTATCAGCAGCTGCGAAATTTACATACTTCTTTGTTTCTTGGTCGTAATAGAAGTAGTTGGTATATGCAGTTGCCCAATCTGCAGGCTCTGACGCCTGAAGATATACGTTTGCGTTTGTAAGCAGAATTGAATGGCTACCGCTATATGCCATTTCAGAAGTAACTGTTGTGTTTCTTTCTTGTTCGGCGTTATCAATTGATATTACATTCTTTTTGTAGTTTTCAAAAGAAAGCACGTTGCTCTTTATCTCGTAAACAGTCAAACCCTTAGTGGTTTCAAGTCTTTCGGGAACAGGCACATATTCATCCTTACTCAAAGACCATACGTGGTCATTTCCAAGATTTGCTGTTAACGCCGGGTAATTGATAGTAGCGCCATAAGCATATTCTACAGTCTTGTCTGTAGCCGTCAAGTAATCGAATACTACAGGCTCGGGGGTTTCGTAAATTTCGATGGATTCTATCTGATAGGTGTCGTAAATCGGAATGTTCTTTCCCTCTTCATCGTACATATCGTCATAGGTATAGTTACCGTAAATAGGGTAGTTATTCTTCGCATACTGAGAAGCACTACCGCCGCCGAGATAAAGGGTTAAATAGTTAGTGTAAGTAGCATCCTTGCCGGAATCAGTACCTTCATTATCGTTATAAACGTCACGGGTAGCAGTGTAACGCTTGTTTACGTTATCGTAAACAAAGTGATCGGCAGGGATATTTTCGATCCTGGTTTTGCTAACGTAAGGCATAACAGTGGTCTGACTAGCGTGAGTACAGGTAACACCAAAACGCTCGTCTTCCTTATGGAGACAAACACCTGTAGAACCCTCTATAGTAGAAAGGGTAGAGGTTTTACCGTATGTACCGTCTTTAACGGCGTAAGCCCAAGCGTTACCGCCTTGGTTAGTATAAGAGAGGTGGCAGGAGTAGGGATAGTTGGTAGAAAGGTACTCGGGAGTTTCTTCACTACCAATGTTGATATATTTGCCCCATTGCTGTTCGGAAGGATTCTGGTAACCAACGCAAGTGAAAGCGTGTACCCAGCAGTGACCAACAGGCTGGAACATATTTACCTTAACGGTATAGTCTACACCCGGCTTCATTTCAAAGGGCTGACCGTCCTTTGTAACAGGGGTAAACATAATGCCGCTGCCGGTCTGAAGCTGTAAGGTGTCGTACTTGTCTCCTGTAACGGAGTCGGTAACCTGCTTATAGCCTGCGGACGCACCGGTAGCGCTTTGATAATATAAAGGAGTAAATTCGCTTCCCTTATATTCAACCGTTGCGTCTTTTACGTAGTTATACATTTCATCTTCTCCGAAGGTGAACTTATAATAACTACCTAAAGTAGATTCTTTGTATGCTTCTGCTTCATCTACCTCGGTCGCAAAAACGTTCACGGGAACGGCAACCAAGGTGAGTAGCATACAAATAGACATAATAATACTGAGTATCTTTTTCATCATACAACTCTCCTTGTAGATATTTTTACAGATTCATTTTAAACCAAAGAATTCAAAAAGTCAACAACAACTTTTCAAAAATTTTTTAAATTTTATTTATTTTGCCGTTTTTCCGTATTTGAGGGCGGAAAAAAACATAGTATTTAAAGGGCGCCGCAGAGCTTTGGCAAAAATTTCATAAACCATATTTTCACGCGGGAGACATATATGAAAAAGACGTTGTTTATAAAAAATGCTTTGGTATTAACAGTTACGGGGCTTATTCTCAGGCTTTTAGGGATAATTTTTAAGGTTTGGCTGGCAAAACGGGTGGGCAGTGAGGGAATAGGGCTTTATCACCTTGTTTTTTCGGTGTACACCTTTGCTTCTACCTTTGCTTCAAGCGGCATTACCATTGCGGTAACGCGGCTTGCATCTGCCGAGCTTGTAGGTGGTAGCAACGAGGGGCTTTTTAAAATGCTGCGCCGTGCATTATGCATAACACTTTTTATTGCCCTTATTTCCTTTTGTATTATTCTTTTCGGAAACGGCTTTATTGCAGAGCGCTTTATTAACGACAGGCGAAGTGCCGCAGCTCTTTCCATTTTGGCATTTTCCTTGCCCTTTATGGGTGTTTCGGCCGTTTTAAAGGGATATTTCACCGCAAGGCGAAAGGTAAGCGTTAATTCGGCGGCGGTTTTGCTTGAGCAGCTTGTAAGAATTACCCTTTGCTTATACTTTGTAGACAAATTTGCCCAAAAGGGCATAGGAGCGGCGGTAGCAGGGGTTATTCTCGGTGACACCCTTGCCGAAGCAGCCTCCTGTGTTTTTTCTTTAATTTTCTTTAAAGCAGACGTTAAAAAGGTTAAGGCGCAGGGGGGAAGCGCCGCCTTTAAGGGAACGGGAGAGCTTTTACGCATTGCCGCACCTTTAACGGCAGGGAGATACGGCACAACTCTGCTCAGAACGGTAGAAAACCTTATTATGCCTAAAGCCTTGAGCAGGGCGGGCGGGCATTTTGCACGCTCCCTATCCATTTTCGGCGCCCTTAAAGGCATGGCGCTGCCCGTACTGTTTTTTCCGTCGAGTCTTTTAGGGGCGTTTTCGGCTCTTTTAATACCCGAAATGAGTGAAGCTCTTGCTTGCAACAGAAGGCTTTCCATAAGGCGCAACGTTGAGCGCACCCTACGGCTTACGCTGTTTATGGGACTTATTTTCTCGGGTGTATTCTTCTTTGCAGGGCCGAGAATAGGCTTACTTATATACAGCGACAGCGATTCGGGGGGTATTATAAAAGCTCTTGCGCCCCTTGTACCTCTTTTTTACCTTGACAGCATAAGCGACGGCATTTTAAAGGGGTTAGATCAGCAAATATTCACCTTTAGAAACGCTATTATTGATTCAGCTCTAAGAATTGTGCTTATACTAATAGTTGTTCCAAGGGCAGGAATTGAAGGGTTTATATATATAATGTATTTGAGCAACCTGTTAACCTGCTCCTTAAACGTGGGCAGGCTGATTAAAATTACGGGGGCAAGGGTAAGGGTAGCCGTGGAAATTATTATCCCCACCGCCGCCGCCATAGGCATTTGCGCCGTTTTATATAGGTTATTAAGTAAAATAAGCGCCGACCTTTTATTTGTCAGCGCCTATTCGGTATTATCGGTTATTTTATTCGTTGGGTTTATGGTGATGTTTAAAATTGTAGACGTCAGGGAGTACGTGTAGTGGATATGTCAAGGAGAATAACACAATATATTGTGGTTTATGGGTTATTCCTTTGCGGACGGTCGGGGACGCCCGTCCCTACATTGTTATAATGATTTTTGGGTTGGTCGTGGCATCGTCCCCTACATTAATTCGTTGTTTCTATCTATAACGGCTTTGCCGCGCCAGAGGTAGGGGCGGTTTTCGGGGGATTCGTCGGGAGAATAGGAGCTTCTGTAGGTGTTTATAAATTCCGTAATATTTGTAAGCTCTTTATTTTTGTTCATTGGGCAGGCTTCGGCGCAAATATCACAGCCCCAGACAGAGCCGTTTTCCTTTATCAGCCTTTGTTCTTTTTGGGTAAGCTCCCTTTTCTTTTGAGTAACGGCGGAAAGGCATTTTTCTTTATTAAGACCCACGGGGCAAGCCTTAAGGCAGGCGCCGCAATTAATACACTCTTTTATTTTGTTTTCCGCGGGTATATATAAATCGGTAACTATTTCGCCTATAAAAACGAAGCTACCGTATTTTTCGGTTATTAAAAGTCCGTTTTTACCTACAACGCCGAGGCCTGCCGCGGCGGCGGCATACACCTCGGGAACGGGAGAATTATCAACAAAAGGAACAAATTTATTATCGGGATAGTATTTATTCAGCAGGCGCACGTATTCCTTTAGCTTATTTTCAACTACCGGGTGATAGTCGGCAACTGCCGCATAGCGGCTCATATTAGCAGGTTTTTCATTTTTCACCTTATAAGGAAAAGCAAAAACAATTACGCTTTTCGCGTTTTCGGGAATTTCTGCCTTTTTTCGGCAATTTATAAGGTTGTTTTCTATTAGTCTGTACTCACAAACGCCAAAATCGGTATTCAGAATTTCGTTAAGCATCATTTTTTCTCAAATCCTTAAAAAAGCTTTTAACAAGGTCGGTACATTCCTTTTCCATTATTCCGCCGTACACCTCGGGTTTAAAGTCGTAATTTAAAGCGGAAAGATTAACTACAGAATCAAAGGAGCCCATTTTTAAATCGTAGCAGCCGAAAACAACGGTGGGAATTCGGGCATTAATAATTGCTCCTGCACACATAGGACAAGGCTCCATGGTAACGTATATTTCACAGTCGTCAAGGCGCCAAGAGGAAAGAGCCCTACAAGCGGAATTTATCGCGTTAATTTCAGCGTGGGCAAGAGCATTTTGCTCAGCCTCACGGGTATTATGGGCGGCGGCAACAACCTCGCCGTTTTTAACTATTACGGCACCGACGGGTATTTCACCCATGGCGGCGGCCTTTTCAGCCTCGTTTAAAGCCATAAGCATAAATTGTTTATTCATAAATTCCTCCATAAGGTGGGGTGTGTATTGTGGACGGTCGGGGACGCCCGTCCCTACATTGTTATATTCATTTTTGGGGGTTATTTTTTATAAACCAATTTGAGGGATTGTTTTCGATATACTCGAAGGTTTCAATATAATCCCCAAAATTGCGTACAACGTGGTCGTAAAAGGAACGTTGAAAAAGAGGTGTGCCAACTTCTTTTGTAACCATTGTCTTAAAGGAACGCACAATATTACTTACGCTTTTGTAGGGGACGATGCCTTCATCGTCCCGATTATCCAAACACAATATTAAATGTATATGGTCAGGCATTATAACGTATTTTGTAACCTGTGGGATATTTTTTATATATTTATCGGCGATTTTTCCGATTTCCGACAACTGCGGGACGATGTGGGCATCGTCCCCTACGGAAATAACGTTAGACAAGATGGGTTGTCGGTTTTTAGTGCATATGGTAATAAAATAGGAGCCGTTGGCAGAATAATCAAAATTTTCCAAACGGATTTTTTTGCGTTGCGGTAGAGGTTGTTTTAAATCGTTCATACAAACACCTAATATATCGTTATATTCGAAAGGAGACATCAACGGGACGATGTGGGCATCGTCCCCTACATTGTTATAATGATTTTGGGGTGGTCAAGGGTTGCGGACGGTCGGGGACGCCCGTCCCTACATCAAAACAAGGGACGATGGTGTGCATCGTCCCTTGTTTCACGTGAAACATTTATACAGCGTATACTAAAAAGGATTCTATAAGCACTATTACGTAAACGATTATCATACACGGGGTCAGCAAAAAGCTTTTCAGCTTTTTCGAGGTTTTATTAAGCTCGGTTTTGTTATCCAGCTTAAAATCATCGCCGCCCGCCTTTTGTAACAGCCAAAAACCTATAAAGCCGATTCCGACAAGCACCAAAAGGTAGAAGAAGTTGAGAAACCACGCTTCGGTATCGGTTAAGTCGGAAAAAATATAATCAAAGGAAATGCTTATAAAATTGTTAATAAAATGAATAATTACTGCGGTCCAAATTGTTCCCGTTTTAATAACGGCATAGCCGAAGAAAAGACCTAATATAAAGGCAAAGGGGATTTGCACGAGATTTCCGTGCATTAGTCCGAAAACAAGTGCCGAAACTATTACGGCAAAGCCTTCACCGTATTTTCGCAATACTCCCATTAATACTCCGCGCATTGCAAATTCCTCTACAAGTGCCGGTGTAATTGCAGTTGCAACAAAGGAAAGGACTATACCGAAGGGCTCGGTAGGTGTTGCAAGGCCCTGAACGTTATAATCAAAGCCGAACTGCTGTAACACAATACCTGCCGCGCTTGTAACGAAGTTTGAAAAGCCGCAAACACCAAGCCCTATTAAAATAAGGGGGAGCATTATTTTTTTATTGGTTGCTTTATTAAAGGAGCCTACGTCGGATAGGCGCGCCTTCATCATTTTTAAAAGAAGAAGGAAGGGGAATATAAAGGCAACCGAGGAAACTACAATTTGAATTACCTGAATTATTGTAGCATCGCTAAGGTAATCAAGGGCAAGGGTGGGTTTTTTGCTTAAAAGCATTATGATTATTGTTACGGGTATGCTCCACAAAACCATAACGGAGGTAAGAATGAAAAAGGTTACTCCCGTTAAATTTCCCGCCCTTTTTATGCCTTTAATTTCCTCTTTTCGCGCTGCTTCTACCGTATCAACGTAAGGATAAGGGTAAAGGTTCATAAATTACTCCTCGGTGTTTTCATTTTCCGCGGCAGCTTCCGTTTCGTTCTCGGGCTCAACAATTCCTGCATCGGCATCGGGCGCCTCGGGAGAAGCGTTTACCTCATCCTCATCGTGAGAAGCGGTTGCAACCGACAGAACCTTAACGTTTTCCTCTACTCTCATAACTCTAACACCCTTAGATGGCCTTGCAAAGGTTGAAATTTCACAAACGGGTATACGGATAATAACACCGTCGGAGGAAATCATAATTACATCGTCATCCTCGGTTACGCAAAGCACCTTGGCAACGTCGCCGTATTTTTCGGTACGGTAGTTGGTAGTACCCTTACCGCCACGGCTTTGAACGCGGTAGTCGGAAATGGGGGACTTTCTGCCGTAACCCGTTTCGGTAACGGTAAGCAGCACGCTTTGGTTATCGCAAATATCCATTGAAACAACCTCGTCGTCGCCCGTTAGCTTAATAGCCCTTACACCGCAGGCTGTTCTGCCCATGGGACGTACCTGTGTTTCCTCAAAGCGAATACCGCGACCCTTTCGGGTAGCAACGTATATATCCTTTTTGCCGTCGGTAAGGCTTACAAAGGACAGCTCGTCACCCTCGTTAAGCTCAATTGCAATAATACCGCTCTTACGGATATTACGGAAATCCGTAATTTTAGTTCTCTTAATAGTACCTTTACGGGTAACCATACAAATAAAGCTGTCGTCGTCGGCCTCAGCGCAGGAAAGCACCATAGAAAGCTTTTCATTTTGTTGCAAGGGAATAAGGTTTATTACGTTCATTCCCTTAGAGTTTGTGCTGGTGGCTTCGGGAATTTCGTAAGCCTTAAGCTTATAAACTCTACCGAAATTGGTAAACAGCATAATATTATCGTGTGAAGAACAGGTCATCATATTTTCAATCATATCGTCTTCTCTGGTCTTCATACCGATTTTACCTCTGCCGCCCTTATGCTGAACGGAATAGGTATCAACAGCCATACGCTTAATATAGCCGTTAACGGTTTTAGTGATAACACATTCCTCCTCGGGAATAAGGTCTTCAATATCAACCTCACCCGAAACAGCGGAAATTTCGGTTCTTCTTTCGTCGGAATACTTATCTCTAAGATTTAAGGACTCGGTTTTTACTATATCTAAAATTCTTTCCTTGCTGCCTAAAATTGCTTCACATTCCTTAATAAAGGCAAGCTTTTCGGCTAATTCATCAAGAATCTTCTGTTTTTCAAGGTTAGCAAGCTTTCCTAACTGCATTTGTACAATAGCGGTGGTTTGAATATCATCAAAACCGAAGCGCTCGCTTAAATTTTCCTTAGCCGTGGCAACGTCGGCCGATTTTCTGATAATATTAATAACCTCGTCAATGAAATCAAGCGCTGTTTTAAGGCCTTCTAAAATATGAGCTCTTTCAGCGGCTTTTTTCATATCATAACGGGTTTTGCGCTCAACTATTTCACACTGGAAGTCGATACTGTTTTGCAGCATTTCCTTAAGTGTTAAAATTTGTGGCTTACCGTTAACAATTGCAATAAGGTTAGCACCGAAGGTTGTTTGTAAATCGGTATATGAATAAAGCTTATTAAGTACAACCTGCGGATTTGCATCCTTTTTAACCTCAACGACTATTCTTATACCGCCGTCACGCTTAGAGGAATAGTCAACAACGCCGTCAATACCGTCTATTCTCTTTTCATTGGCTAAGTCGTAAATCTTTTTAACTAAATCCTTTTTCCTTACCTTATAAGGAATTTCGGTAATAACTATACGGAATTTACCGTTTGAAAGCTCTTCAATTTCAGCTTTACCGCGAACGATAATTCTTCCCTTACCCGTAGCATAAGCCGCTCTTATACCGCTTCGGCCCATAATAATACCGCCTGTGGGGAAGTCGGGACCCTTAATATGCTCGCAAATTTCACCTAAATCGGCTTCGGGATTATCAATAAGACAGCACATACCGTCGATAACCTCAGCAAGATTATGAGGAGGAATTTCGGTAGCCATACCAAAGGCTATACCCGAGGAGCCGTTAACCAGTAATTGCGGGAAGCGTACGGGAAGTACAGTGGGTTCCTTTAGTCGGTCGTCGTAGTTAGGTGCAAAATCAACCGTTTCCTTTTCAATATCGTCAAGCATATGAAGGGAAAGACGATTCATTTTAGATTCGGTATAACGGTAAGCGGCGGCAGGGTAGCCGTCAATATTACCAAAGTTACCGTGACCGTCGATAAGGGGATATCTTAAAGAGAAATCCTGAGCCATACGAACCATTGCATCGTAAACCGAGGTGTCACCGTGGGGATGATAACGACCGAGCACGGCACCGACGGTATCGGCACACTTTCGGTATGCCTTATCGGGTGTCAATCCGTTTTCGTACATAGTATACAGAATTCTTCTGTGAACGGGCTTTAAGCCGTCTCTTACGTCGGGAAGAGCACGACCTACAAGCACCGACATACCGTATTGGAGCATACTGCCCTTAACTTCGTCAACAATTTCTACAGGCACAATATTAGTTTCTTCACTACTGGGCCAATAAACCTTTTCCTGTTTAGCCAATTTTCTCTCCCCCTTCCTTAAATATCAAGATCGGTTGCAAATACTGCATTTTCTTCAATAAACTGTTTTCTGGGCTCAACCTCTTCACCCATAAGCATTGTAAAGGTTGCGTCGGCAATTTCGGCATCGGCCATAGTTACGCGCAAGAAGGTACGCTTTTCGGGGTCAAGTGTGGTTTCCCAAAGCTGGTCGGGGTCCATTTCACCAAGACCCTTATAACGCTGAACGTCGGCGGTGCCTCCAAGCTTTTCAATATATTCTGCCTTTTCTTCATCGGTAAAAGCATCAAAGTGCTGTTTTCCGCGGCTTACTCTGTAAAGAGGAGGCTGTGCAAGATAAATATGACCCGTTTCAATAAGCTGGGGCATATAGCGGAAAAAGAAGGTTAATAAAAGCGTTCTGATATGGCTACCGTCAACGTCGGCATCGGCCATAATTACTATTTTATCGTAACGAAGCTTGGTAATATCAAAGTTTTCACCGATTCCCGTTCCTAATGCAACTATTACGGGGGTAAGCTTATCGTTACCGTAAACCTTATCGTCTCGGGCTTTTTCTACGTTAAGCATTTTACCCCAAAGAGGTAAAATTGCCTGATAGGTAGAGTTTCTGCCTTCTACTGCGGAGCCGCCTGCAGAGTCACCCTCTACTATAAATATTTCGGTTTTTGTTGCATCGTCCGAAATACAGTCGGTTAATTTTTCGGGCATTCTTGATTTTCCGCCGATACCCGATTTATTACGGGAAGCCTCTCGTGCTTTTTGAGCGGCCTCGCGGGCATTTGAAGAAGCAATAGATTTTTCAATTATAATTTTTGCTTCCTGCGGATGCTCTTCAAGGAACTGATAAAGCTTATCGTTAACTAAATCTCTGACAACCTTACCAATTGATGTATTACCGAGCTTTGCCTTTGTTTGGCTTTCAAACTGAGCGTCGCTTAATTTTACCGAAACAACGGCAACAACGCCTTCAATAATATCCTCTGCCTTTAAACGGGGATTACTTTCCTTTAAATGCTTAAAATCAAATGCATATTTATTAACTGTGTTTGTTAATGCTTGTCTAAAGCCCTGCTCGTGAGTACCGCCGTCGATAGTATGAAGAGTATTTGCAAAGGACATAACCTTACTGTCGTAGGCAGTTGACCATCCTAAAGCAATTTCGGCTGTTTGGTCGTCCTTTTCATAGCTTAAATAGATAACCTCATTATTAAGGCTATCCTTTTTCATACCCTCAAGTAAAAATTCTACGTAAGACTTAATACCGCCCTCATAATAGAATTCATCCCTTTTCGGGTCGAAAACGTCGCTTCTTTCATCAATAAGCTCAACCCTTATACCTGCATTAAGGAAGGATTGCTCTCTAAGACGGTTCTTTAATATATCATAATCGTAGGTGGTGGTATCGGTAAATATATTTGGGTCAGGCTTAAAGGTAACGGTTGTACCCGTTTCGTTGGTGGTGCCTATTATTTCAAGGTCAGAAACAATATTACCCTTTTCATAACGCTGTTTATAAATATTTTTACCGTCCTTAACCTCTACCTCAAGCCAAGAGGATAAGGCATTAACAACAGAAGCGCCAACACCGTGAAGACCGCCCGAAACCTTATAGCCGTTGCCGCCGAACTTTCCGCCTGCGTGAAGAATTGTAAATACTACGGTAACGGTAGGAATACCCTTTTGTGGGTTAATACCCGTAGGTATACCACGACCGTTATCAACAACCCTTACAATTCCGTCGTCAAGCAGGGTAACGGTGATTTTATCACAATAACCTGCCAAGGCTTCATCAATAGAGTTATCAACAATTTCGTATACGAGATGATGAAGACCTCTTTCACCGGTAGAACCAATATACATACCCGGTCTTTTTCGTACAGCCTCAAGGCCTTCGAGTACCTGTATTGAATTTTCGTCGTATTCGTTTGATACAGGAACCTTTATTTCTTCGCTCATACATTTTTCCTCTCTTTTAATTTAATGAGTATTCTATACCGGATTCACTGCGTTTAAGCAATGTAGCCGAGGATATTTGAGAAATATAAATTATTTGCTCGTTATTTTTTGTGCAGACAATAAAGGATTTTGGTAATTCTGTGCTTACGTTAATTACCCTTCCCGCTTTTTCTGCCTTAGCTAAATAATCTCTCGTTCTTTTTGACACCGTTGCAGTATCAAGGTCGAATATTCCTATAATATCCGCCTTTTTAACAACGGTATCCTGTCCTAAGTGAATATACATTTCATTCCTACTTTTTAGTTATTTCGGTAATTTTTCCGTCTTCTATTTTAAAAACAGTACCTGTTGATAAATTATTTATATTTGCCGGATCACAGCAGGTTAAAAAAACCTGAAGCTTGCTTATATGATTAAGCACGTAGTTTTGTCGCGCAGGGTCTAATTCACTCATTACGTCGTCAAGTAAGGCAACGGGATATTCTCCCGTTACTTTATTTAAAACCTCGGCCTCACTTAATTTAAGAGCAAGGGCAACGCTTCGCTTTTGTCCTTGGGAGCCGTAGCTTCTTACCGATAATTCATCAATTAAAAAATCTAAATCATCTCTATGCGGGCCTACGGAAGTAAAGCCTGTTAAAATATCGTCGTTTCGCGTTTCAATAAGCCTTTTTAAAAGATTCTCGGGCTCACAAACGGGAAGGTACTTTACTCTGAAGGATTCCTTAAAGGATGAAATGCCTTTATAAATTTCGGTTATAAAGGGCTCGGCTAATTCCAAATACCTTATTCTGTAACGTATTATTGCTTTTCCTGCTTCGGCAAGTTCGTTTTCGTAAACCTCAAGGCCGATTTCATTTTTTGTACCCTGCTTTATTTCTTTTAATAAATAATTTCTTTGAGCAAGACACCGTGTATATCGGCGCAGAGTATCAATATATTTGGGATAAATTTGCGAAATTGCAACATCTAAAAAACGGCGCCTTTTTTCAGGAGAGCCTGAAATTAAGGATAAATCGTCGGGTGAAAAGACAATAGCACAAAATTTTCCCGCTAAAAGAGAAGCAGATGAAAGCTTTTTTTCGTTAAATACAGCGCTTCTTCTGCCGCTTATATTTATTTCGGCGGTGTTTTCAATACTATCCGCGCAAAAGGTAATATTAATTTTGCATTTTTCTTCTTCTAAATTACAAAGCTCTTTATCATTATTTGTTCTAAAGCTTTTTGCTCCCGTAAACAGCCAAACAGCTTCAAGTAAATTTGTTTTTCCTTGAGCGTTTTCTCCGCAGATTACGTTCATTTTTTCATCGGGCACAATATTAAAGGGAGCAAGATTTCTGAAAGAAGCAGCACTTATTCCTTTTACAAGCATCGCTTTACCGTAACTTTTAAGCCTTCAAAGGTAAAAAAGTCTCCTTCTCTCATTTTTTTGCCGCGCATTGTGCAAACCTCACCGTTAACCTTAACCTCGCCGTTTTGAATAACTATTTTTGCGTGGCCTCCCGTTACAACGGCATCACTTAGCTTCATAAGCGCGTCGAGTCTTATAAATTCTTCTTTTATAAAAACTTCTTTTTCTGTCATTACTTCAACCTCATAGGCATTATCATATACATATAATCGTCGCCCTGAAGGGGTTCAATTACTACACCCTGCTTTGAAGAGTCAAATTTAATTTGAACCATATCATCCTCAACCGCCTTTAAGGCTTCTGTTAAATAGCGGGAAGAAAGACCTATTTCAAAGGGCTCTCCTTCAAGATCTACCTCGTAGGTTTCATTAACCTTTCCTACTGTAGTGGAGCAGGAAAAATTAATACTTTCCTCACCTACAATACACCTTACGGGAGTAGAGAAGGAATCACTTATTAAAAGAGAAATTCTGTCAAAAATAGAAAGTATATCCTTTACCATAACAACTATTTTTTGCTTATGTGCGGCAGGAATTGTTCTCTGATAATTAACAAATTCACCTTCTATAAGTCGGCAAATAAGCTTATAGCCTTCTATTTCAAAGGCAATCATTTTTTTGCCAACGCTAATCGGAACGTCCTTTTCTCTGTCAGTAATAAGGCGGATAGCCTCATTAAGCATATTTCCGTTTATTATAAAATCAAATTCTCCAACATCGTCAACCTTAGTTTTTCTTATAGCTAAACGGTAGCCGTCTATGGCAACAAACTGTAAGTCACCGTTTTTAACCGAAATATTAATACCCATAAGAACGGGACGGGTTCCTTCAACAGGAGCAACGGCAAAGGAGGTGCCCTCGGTCATTTCTGCAAGAGTTTTACCCTTTAAAATTAAGCTTTTACCATCAGC
The DNA here is from genome assembly GCA_017474125.1 of Clostridia bacterium. Classification (GTDB taxonomy): domain Bacteria; phylum Bacillota; class Clostridia; order Oscillospirales; family Acutalibacteraceae; genus SIG607. The sequence continues at coordinate 6,764 of JAFVIF010000066.1, read as the reverse complement.
AAAGGAAGGAGTTTCGGGATAATTCATTGCATCCATACCCGGAATGTCGAAAACCGCGCTTCCGCAGGTAATATGGCACATATTTTTATCATCGGTGGTAACCTGTACGGTAGGACCGCTGAGCCTTTTAAAAATATCACCTAAAATACGGGCAGATACAACGATTTCTCCGTCCTCCTCTGTTCGGGCATAAATGTCCTTTTGCATGCTCATTTCAAGATTATAAGCAATAAGGGTTAATTTTCCCTGCTCTGCACAAATTAAAATACCCTCAAGCTCAGGATAAGAGGTTTTAGAGGAAACCACCCTTGAAAGACGGGAAACGGCGTCGAGAAAAATATTACGTTCAACTGAAAAAATCATAGTTAACGTTCCTTTCCAAAAATTTAAAAAATTTTCGTTTTTTACAGAGAGAAAATATAAATAATATAACAGTCTTAATAAGGGGTGTCAGTTTGGTCAGTAACCCAATTAAGCCTTTATAAATAAAGAAAAGTGTGTGTTAAAAGAATTTTTAATAAATTGTGTATAAGTTTTTAAATATTTAACTTACTGACCGACTGTTAAAAACGTAATTGTTAATTACTGTTAACTCTGTGCATAACTTTTTATAAATTTATTCCGATTTTAAGTTCTTTATAATATCTTCAATAACGGTTTTTTCGTAAGGATTTTCCTTCATCATTTCCTTAACCTTTTTTTCGGTATAAAGAACGGTGGTGTGATTTTTTCCAAAGGCCTCGCCTATTGCAGAATAAGGAAGCTCGGTGGTTTCACGGGCAATGTACATTGCTACCTGACGCGCCTTTACAAGGTCAGAGGTACGTCTTGTTGATAAAATATCTCCCTCGCTTACGTTGTAGGTGCGGGCAACCTCGGTTATAATCTGTTCAATTTTAATAGGCTCGGGACGGGTATCGCTTACAACCTCTCTTATAAAGCCTTGAACAATAGAAAGGGTAGGCAGCTTTTGGTCAATATTAATAAGAGCCTGAATCTTTTTAACAACGCCCTCTAATTGGCGGGTATTATCCTGAATATGTTCGGCAATGTAATAAACAATGTTTTCGGGAATGTCAATACCAAGCTGCTGCTTTTTGTTTTGAATAATACCAACCTTGGTCTCGAAATCGGGAGGGGTAATATCGGCAATAAGTCCGCTTTCAAAGCGCGAGCGAAGGCGGTCGTCCAAAAGCTTAATTTCCTTTGGCGGTCGGTCACAGGTAACAACAATTTGCTTTTTGCTTTGGTAAAGGGTATTAAAGGTATTAAAAAATTCCTCCTGAGTAGCATCCTTACCGGCAATAAACTGAATGTCGTCGATTAATAATACGTCGGTGGTGCGGAAACGGTTTCTGAAATTATCAAGGCCGTTAAGTCCCATATTACCGTCGTGAAGGGCGGTAATAAGCTGATTGGTAAATTCCTCACAGCGTATATATTCAATTTGCTTTGTGGGATATTTTTTTCTTATATAATTTTTTATAGCTAAAAGCAGATGGGTTTTACCAACGCCGCTTCGGCCGTAAATAACAAGGGGATTATAAATAATATTGGGGTTGTCTGCAACCGCCATACTTGCCGCATGAGCAAAACGGTTGGTGGAGCCTACGATAAAGTTATCGAAGGTGTATTCCGATTCAAACGAGCCGTCCCCAATAGGCTTGACGGGGGCAACCACGTTGCCGCTTTCGTCCTCTACGAGAATGGTAACGGCTATATCAAAGCCCATAATTTCCTTAAGCTTTTCGTGGATAAGCTCTATGTAGTTGGTTTCCACAATATTCTTTTTATAGGACGAATAAATGCCTAAGGTAAATTCTCCGTTTTTTAAATCAATAGGGTGCAGATCCTTAATCCACACGTCATATGCAATTTCGTTAATAACCTTCTTAAGCTCCGCACAAACTAATTCCCATATATCGGAATTGGATTCAACTTTCATTCCTCTTCACCTTTCCAAAAAAATTTTATATAAATATTAATTATTATAAATATACAAATACATTATAACAAAACAGTTTATATTTTTCAATACAAATATTAAATATTTTTACCTATATTTTTAAAAATACGGCAAAAACAGCGCAAATTTAATTACAGAGGGCTTTTTGAAAGAAAAACGAAAAACTATCCAAAGAAAGAAGCACGGCAAAAATTTACCGAATTTTCTGCTTTAAAAGCCTTACGGCATAAAAAAAGCTCCCATTGGGAGCTTTTTTAATTATTATTATTCGAATATTTCTTTTTTTATTTCCTCGGTTAATTTTCCGCCGTAGGGAGAAAGACCGAAGGCTTCGGCGTATTTAATCTTTTTGCCCTTTTCCTCACCGTATTTTTCAATAAGCTCTTTTCTGAAGCGGGCGGCGGTTTTTGCAGAACGAACGGCGTAGCCGCGTGTTGCCGCCATAACCTCCTCATCGGTGGTTTCCTCGGTTATGTTAAGACCCTTAAGCCACTCGAAGCGCTCCTCTTTTCCCTCGGGAACCTCCTGATGGTAGGTGTAGGGAAGCCATTCGTAAACCTGCGATACGTTAATATCGGCTATTTTAAGCTTAATATCAATTACGTCGTCAACGGCAACTATAGCGGCTAACTCGAAGGGAGGATTGTTAAAGCTGTCCTCATAATACATAATTACGGGGGTGTCGGTCATGGCAGGGGTGTCGGGGCACTCGTGAGGAACAATAAGCATATAGGAAGCGTCTTGTACGAGAACACCAACGGCGCGGTGGTCGGCGTGGTAGTCGTTTTCTCTGTGGGTAATAATAATGTCGGGAGAATATTCTCTGATATAACGAATAAGCCTCCTTCTTGTTTCAAGGTCGGCAACGAGAGAACAGTCGTTATTGTCCCAAACGTCGTAAACAATACCCAGCATCTTGGCAACCTCTGCCGATTCTCCCGCTCTTCTTTTTATGGTTTCCTCGGGGGTCATAATATGGTGTCCGCCGCTGCCGTTACACATACTCAAAAAACGTACGTCGTGGCCCTTTGCTTTAAGCTGAGCCGTAATGCCTCCGCAACGGAATTCGTTGTCGTCCTGGTGTGCACCAATCATTAAAATTTTCATTTTTTTTACATCCTTTCCAATTCTTTTTTGTGTTTATTTGAAAGATTATATGAAACAAGGAAAATAACCGATATAATAACGGTTGCAAAAAGGAAAGCTATAATTCCCGTGGTATAGTTTTTTGAAATATCGAAAAAAACGTTCATTATCGGTGGACCAAGAGCCATACCCGCATAGGCAACCGAAACGAAAATTCCAAGGGCATCGTTATAGGCTTTAAGTCCAAAAAACGAGCCTGCGTAAAATGGGAGCATAACCGTTTCCAGCGGTAGGGAAAGAGCAAAGAAAAGCGAGCTTATAACGGCAATTATTCTGCCCGTAGGGGAATCGTTTATAATAAGCAGAGAGGAAAGGTTTAAAACACAGAAGAAAAGGGAAAGAATAACTGTGGCTTTAAGCCCGAATTTATCGTAAAGTGCACCGCACAAAATCTTGGAAAAGGCCAACGTAAAGGTATAAATACTTAAAACGGCGGTAACCAAGCCTGACGAAAGGCCCGTGCCGTCCAGTATTGCAGAGTAAGACGTAACCAAGCCCTGCAAAATAAGACCCGAAAGAAAAATAAACAAACAAATAAGGTAGAAATAGGGGCGGCGCAGGGCTTCTTTAAGGGAAATACCCTCAAAGCCGTGGTCGTTATTTTTTGTTTTGTTGTCCTTTCTGAGCTCGCTTTTGTCGCCGTCCTTATATAAAAACAGAAAAAGCAGGAAAACAAAAGCAACCAGTGCGACAACAACCAAATAAGCCTTTTTATAGCCGAAAACTCCGCTTTTTATAATGGGGGAAAGCATATTGGTTGCCAGTGTGCCGCCAAAGCCGTTTGCCGCAAGCACAATACCCATAATCGTTCCTACTTTTTTGGTAGCGCGGCGGCGAATTATGGAGCCCACCATAGAGGTAGTGGTCCAGGAAAAGCCCGTTCCCAAAAGGGCTCCTGCAAAATAAAAGCCTATAAGCGAGGTAGAGTAGGCAAAAAGCAGGGATGAGGCAATAAGGCAGGCAAGTCCCGTCAAAATAAGCCTTTTTGTGCCGAAACGGTTAACCAAAATTCCGAAAAAGGCGTTAACAATCGCGGCAAAAATAAAGCGGAAGGTTTCTGATACCGAAAAAGCGCTTCTGCTGATGTTTAAGGCGCTTGTAATAGGGGCAAGGAATATGGTTTTTGCCGTGGAGCAAAAGCCGAGGCAAAATAAAATCATTAAAAAGCAAAGCGCGAAAACAACGGTGTTGTAATGCGGGCTGTCAAAAATTTTCAGTCGCTTCATAAGAGAAGACCTCCGAAATTTAACAAAAATTTTTAATTGACACCTGTTTGTTTTGATTATACAATAAAAATACTGTAAAGTAGTTAGCAAATATTGCTTTTGATTTAACAATTCTTGCGGAGGTACTATGGATAATAAAAATTCGGTTAAGGAAGAAATAAGGATAACAGGCTTTAAAAGCGTTTATTATTTTGAGCACGGAAAGGAATTTTACCACGCTCCCGAGCAGCACGATTATTGGGAAATAGTATACGTTGACAAGGGAGAAATTATTGCCGTTACCGACGGAGTCGGACAGTCCCTTACGGCAGGGCAGGCAATTTTTCATCAGCCAAACGACATACACAGTCACATTTCAAATAAAAAGGTGCCCAATAATATGTTTGTGGTAACCTTTTTTACAAGCAGCCCGGCAATGGATTTTTTTCGTAAAAAAACCTTTAATATCGATCAAAATTTAAAGCCTCTTTTAAACCTTTTTTTAAAGGAGGCAAAAAACGCATTAGGAGAAGTGCAGGGGAATTATAAGGAGCGCCGCGCACTTGATTTCAGCGAGGAAAAATTTGGCTCAACACAGCTTATGGCGGCATATTTAGAGGAATTTTTAATTAAGCTTATACGAAGCGGCGGACAGCAGGGAAGCCTTTTAAGGGATAGCGTGGAGGCGCGAAAAATTGCTCAAAACTCCACCGCACAGCTAATAGAGGAATATTTGCAGGAAAAGGTATATTCTTATTTGACCTTAGATGAATTATGTGCTCACTTTTTTATGGGAAAATCAAAGCTCAGCGGTATTTTTAAGGAGCGAACGGGAAAAAGCCCTATGCAGTATTTTTCCCATTTAAAAATTGAGGAAGCCAAAAGACTGCTCAGAGACGAAGCCAACAGCGTCAGCGAAATAGCCGACAGGCTTTGCTTTTCGGGTATTCACAGCTTTACGCGCGCCTTTAAAAATGTAACAGGTTTTTCGCCAACCGATTATAAAAAAAGTATTTATTAAAACTGTGCAATTTTAAAAGAATTTTTTGTATATAAAAGGGGTATGCAAAATGTTCATAATGTGTTATAATAATGTTAAATAAAAAACAAAGGAGAAATTACTATGGCAGAATTTAACATTCCCGAAAAAGCAAGAGTAGCCGTTTTGACAGGTGAAAGGAAGATTGATATCTTCACTCTTCCCGTACCCGAAATCGGCGACGACGAGGTTCTTGTAAAGGTTGAGCAGACCGGTATTTGCGGTACCGACGTTCACGAGTACAAGGGCGACCCCTTCGGTTATATTCCCGTTGAGCTTGGCCACGAGGGTACAGGTACCGTTGTTAAGCTTGGTAAGAACGTAACCACCGACTACTACGGCAAGCCCCTTAAGGTTGGCGACAAAATCGTTACCGGTCTTAAGCCCTGCGGTGTTTGCGACACCTGCAAAAACGACCCTGAGCATATTCATCTTTGTCCCGGCGGCGAAATCTTCGGTCTTATGCCCGGTGAAGAGGCTTACAAAAACTTCAACGGCTGGTTCGGTGAGTACATTAAGGTAAACGCCGGCGGCGTTATCTTCAATGTAAGCGATATGGACGTTGACCTTCGCACCCTTATTGAGCCCACTGCCGTTATAGTTCACGCTGTTGAGCAGGCTAAGCAGATTTTCAATTTCAAGCAGGGCTCCTACGTGCTGGTTCAGGGCTGCGGACCTATCGGTCTTTTACTCCTTACCATGGTACGTACTATGGGTGTCAGAAACATTATTGCTGTTGACGGCGACAAGCAGAGACTTGAAATGGCTAAGAAGTTAGGCGCTGCCTACACCGTAAACTTTATGGAAGAGGATGCTATTGCCAAGGTTATGGAAATTACCGGCACAGGTGCTGAAATGGCATTCCAGTGCACAGGCTCTCCCAAGGCTGCAAGCACCATCTGGAAGTACGTTCGTCGCGGCGGCTCTATGTGTGAGCTCGGCTTCTTTGTAGACAACGGTGACACCACCTACAATCCTCACCTTGACATTTGCAACAAGGAAATTAAGGTTATCGGCTCCTGGACATATCAGGCAAAGGATTGGATTCAGGCCTGCGAGGTACTTAAAGAGGCTCAGAAGGACGGTCTTCCCGTTGAGGAGCTTTTAAGCCATAAGTATGCACTTGCCGACATTAACGAGGCAATGGAAATGAACATTAGCATGAAGGGCTTAAAGATAGTTGTAATGGGCGAATAATCGATTACAGCACAAAAAGCTATGCACCCACGGTAAAAACCGTGGGTGCTTTTTTTAAGCAAACACGAACAATCCGAACCTGCCTAAAACGGCATTCTTTCGGCACTTTTCGGTTTGTCATCACCCGTAGGCGTTAGCCTGACGGATTCTTCCGCACCAAAAATCACTCGAAATTCTGTCCGTTTTAGGTCGCAGAATTTTAAAGAGTTGA
>JAFVIF010000065.1 GCA_017474125.1 Clostridia bacterium | reverse complement strand
GGTCCAACTGGTTCGGGTAAAAGCACAATAGTTAATTTAATACCAAGATTTTATAATATAACTTCGGGTGAAATTGAAATTTTTGGCGAAAATATTGAGAATTTAGACCTTGATTTCTTGCGTAGCTTTATCGGAATAGTTCCTCAAAAGGCGGTGCTTTTTAAAGGAAGCATCAGAGAAAATATGAAAATTTCAGCACCTGAGGCTACGGATGAAGATATTTGGCAAGCTTTAAAAATGGCTCAGGCATATGAGATAGTTAAAGGCAAAGAAGGCGAGCTTGATTTTATTATTGAGCAGGATGGAAGAAATCTTTCGGGCGGTCAAAAGCAGCGACTTTGCATAGCAAGGGCGCTTGTGAGAAAGCCTAAAATTTTAATACTTGATGATTCTTCGAGTGCCTTGGATTTTGCAACCGATGCCGCATTAAGAAAGGCTTTAAGCAGTATTTCAAAGGAAACCACCGTTATAACCATTAAGATTCCCGAAGGCGGAGTAAACTGGTCTAAAGCAGAATATTACATTTCTGCAAACGTTAAATCAAGCGGCGTTTACGTAGGCGATTCCCTTTACCTTTCCTTTAAAACCGCCCAAAACGACCAAAAGAATAAAGCCGATATATATATCGACAATCTTTTAATCGAAAAGGTTGAAGCGCCTTACGTATTCTTCGATTGTCAGAATAACGAAAACTTAATTATGGTTGAAGGCGCTAAGGGAGATAAAATCACCATCCCCGCAGCCCCGAAGAAATTTGCTCACACCTTTACCGGCTGGTATACCGATATTGAGTGCACCACTAAATTCGATAAAGAAACCTTTGAAGGCGACGAAGCAATCACCGTTTACGCAGGCTGGAAAAAAGCAAGTACAGCCACAACCTCCTTTGAGAACTACAAGCTCAGCACTTTAGGAGATTGCGTTATTGATAAATCCCGCGCAGTCAGCGGTAAGTATTCCGCTCATTTTTCTAACCGTACCGAAGGTAACTACAGGGCTATGTCTTACTTCGTGGTTGGCGACGGTAACGTTCCTTTCGAGGTAGAGGTTGGCAAGAAATACGTTGCCACCTTTAAATACCGTATAAATAAAAAGGGCACCACCGATTTAACCTTAGATTTCGTAAGCGGTTCTTTAAGCAACTTCTGGGTTGCTCATACACATAATCTTATATTAAGCGAACCCGAAAAAATTTCCAAAGGCAATCAGGAAATTCTTGAAGGTAAATGGCTGACATTGTCTTTCCTTATTGATACCAAAGCTATTAAAGAAGCCGACAAACCCGAATACGACATTCTTTATCTGCGTTTGCGCGGCAGTGAAAACGGCGACATTAGCATTGACGATTTGACCATCACCGAGCTTTCAAAAGGAAAATCGGTAGCGCTTATAGATAACGGCGGTTGTTCGTCAATTCCCTCATATCTTATTGGAAGTAACAAAGGTAACTTTTATAATAAATTGCCGAAAAATCCAACACTTAAGGATAAGCTTTTCATCGGCTACTACGTAACCGATTCGTCAGGAAAATTTATTAAATTAGAACCCGAAAAAGCCTTATTCGCAGCAGCAATTGAAAAACCCATAAAGGTTTATGCAAAATTTGTTGATACTAAAATCACCGAAAACTTTGATGACGGCGAATATCTTGCTAACCTTGCAAATAGCGGTACGGTATACACCGCTATGGACTTCGACTACGAAATTTACGACAGTGAAAAGGCTGGCAACAACAAAAATAACGTAACCAGCGGCAGATATTCCCTTCATAAAAAGGGTAAAACCGAATTTGTTGAAAATGCGGTTATTCTAACCTTTAAGAAGCAACTTGCCGAAGGTCAGCGTTATACCGTAACCTTTAAGGTAAAAATGGGAGAACATCTCCATACCGACGGTGCTGTTAAAATTGTTTCAGGTAAGAGCTTCGAATATTCTTGGTCTACTATGGGTCAATACTACCCCGTAATAGCGATAAGCGACCTTACCGACGGCAACTGGCACGAGGTTTCCTACACCTTCAACGCCATTGAAGCCTTTGCCGTAATTCAGATTCCCGGTTACGTAGAAATGTTTATCGACGACTTTGAATTCAATTTAGTTGGCGAAAACGTTCCCCTTTCCACACCCGTTACCTTTACCGAATACGTTCCCGTACTTCGTAATGCCGACGGCAGTATTGCAGATTCAGGCGTTGGTGCCATTGACGTAACCACTATTATAGATAATTCTATTTACGATAAAGACTTTAACCTTATTTGGGTAATTGTTCCCGTTTGTGTAGTAATTATCGCTATTGTTCTTTTCATAATTTTAAAGAAAAAGAATAAGTCTAAGGCATAAGGAGGAGCAAAAATAATGAAAACAAAAATTAAAAGTATTATTTGTATAGCGCTTGCTGTTATTATGGTTGCTTCTCTTGCAGCCTGTGCAGGCCGCGCAGTTCCGTCAGGCGTAAATTCAGAAGGTGAATTCGTTTATACCGTTGTTCGTTCAAGCAACGCCACACAAAACGAAGAGGATGCCTTTAAACGCCTTCGTAGCACAATGAAGGAAAACTTTGATTGTGACATAAACATAGTAAAAGATGAAGTTGTGGAAGATTTCGACGACAACTATGAGATACTGATAGGTAATACTAACCGCGAAGAATCTACAAAAGCAAAAGAAATTCTTTTAAACAACAGAACCAATAACTCCTTCGATTTTATTGTAAAGGTAATTGACGATAAAATTTGTATAAACGCCGTTAGTGATGACGTAATCGGAAGTGCAGTTGATTGGTTTATACAAACCTACTGTCAAAATCTTGAAACCTGGTCGCTTTTAAAAAGCAATTACGAGTTCATTTACGAGCACAATGTTACCAAATCTGCCCATTGCGTAGCCGATAAGGAATTAGGCACCTTTACCGTTGTACTGCCCAGAAAAACTTCAATTATGGTTGGTCTTGCAACCGACGAATACGTTGATTATTTCACCAAAATGGGCTACGTTATAAAGGAACACGACGACGTTGATACCGAAGAGGAATACGAAATTCTTATCGGCGATACCACCCGTAAGGAAAGCGTTGATACCAAGGTTGAAGGCGACAACTACGTAATTAAGGTTGTCGGCAAAAAGCTTGTTGTAAAGGGCGGCACTCACCTTTCCACCTGGCGCGGTGTAAAAGCCTTAGTAGAACAGCTTAATACAAGTGAAGGTGTTAACTGGAGCGACGGATATACCGCAAACGGTAAATACGATGCTACTGAAAAGGGCACCTACACCTTAAATTGGTATGACGAATTCGAAGGCAGTAATATAGACTATAACAAATGGTCCGATTATGGTAACGAAGCTGAAAAAGCTCCCACCGCTTCTGCTTTAGGCGGAAAAATATATAAGGAAAACGTTTATAACGACTGCCTGTATAATGGTAGCGATAAGCCCGCAAAACTAATTTATCAGGCTGACGGATACATTCATTTGGGTGTTAAACGTGTTAACGATATAGATTTCGTTAATTCTCGCCTTGCAACCTGGTGGACAATGATTTACCGTTACGGCGCTATAGACGTATTTATAAATATGTCCGAGAATCCTTCATGCGTTTCCTTGTGGCTTAACGGCGCAAACGTAAGCGCAAAAGGCTTTATGGAGCGTTTTGGCGATATTACCAGACCCTGCATGGCAGAAGTGGATATTTTAGAAAACTTCGGTAATGATAACTTATTTGCTTCTAATATTCACAGATGGTGGACCGACTACTACCCCGACGGCACTTATAAAGCGTCAGGTCACAGTTCTACTATGGCGACCGACCCGCAATATCAGCCGGGAAGCAGTAACAGTAAACGTTTTGACTACAACACCGAAAAGTATGGCGACAATATGACCGATGATTTCCATATGATTTCCTGCTACTGGGATGATAAATGTATTAAGTTTGCCTTTGACGGCAAGGTGTTCTGTACCTACGACTACGCCGACCATGACGGAACCAACGCCTGCGCGTTGCTTGACTACTTCCTTGTATCTACAAGTTTTGGTAGCCCTTCTTACGGTCCTACCTATAGAAAGGACGAACACAAGGATTTCTATGAAACTCAGATTGATTATATAAGAATTTATCAGACAGATGCTGTAAACAGCCAAATGGTTACCGCATGGCCGCAGAAGCAGGCTAAAGGCGAACTAACCTACTATTACCCCGAACACTCCTTAGGCGGCGAATATTAACACATTTATACACATTAATCCGCCAATTTAAAAAGGTACGCACAGAATTTCTGTGCGTACCTTTTTTGTACAAAAAAAAGCTGTCTCACGTAACGTGAGACAGCTTTTACTTTTAAGCCTTAAATTACTTAAGCTCAACAGTAGCGCCTGCTTCTTCAAGCTTAGCCTTAAGAGCTTCTGCATCTTCCTTAGATACAGCTTCCTTAAGGGTCTTGGGAGCGCCGTCAACGAGAGCCTTAGCTTCAGCAAGACCAAGACCGGTGATTTCACGAACAGCCTTGATAACCTGAATCTTGTTAGCGCCTGCAGAAGCAAGGATAACGTCAAACTCAGACTTCTCTTCCTCAGCAGCAGGGCCGGCAGTAGGAGCAGCAACAGCTACAGCTGCAGCAGCAGATACACCGAACTCTTCTTCTACAGCTTTAACAAGCTCAGAAAGCTCAAGAACGGTAAGGACTTTTAATTCTTCAATAATAGCAGTAATTTTCTCGGATGCCATTTTAATTTCCTCCAATTTGTTTATAAATATAGTTTTTTGATTTTTAATAATATTGTTTTGCTGAATTATTCAGCGGCAGCTTCGCCTTCACCGCCTTTATCAACGATGGCCTGAACAGCACGAGCGAATGCGGCAATAGGTGCCTGGAAAGCTCCCAAAACTGTAGCAAGAAGAACTTCTCTGCTGGGCAGCTTTGCAAGGCTTTCAATAGTAGCGGTATCAATCACTTTGCCTTCGAGATAACCGGTCTTAACCTTAAAGTTTTCGTGGGCATCAGCGAACTTGCAAAGGATACGTGCAGCGCATACATAGTCTTCCTTAGAGATTGCGATAGCGGTGGTTCCTTCCAGAACTTCCTTCATACCCTCAAGGTCGGTACCTTCGATAGCGCGGGCGAGAAGAGTATTCTTTACTACGAAATAATCAACGCCGGCCTCACGAAGCTCCTTACGAAGAGCAGTATCATCTGCAACAGAAGTACCGGTGTAGTCAACAACAACGCCTGCAACGGAATTCTGAAGTTTTTCAGCAATGGAAGCAACTATAGCTTTCTTTTCCTCTAAAACTTTTGCATTAGGCATTAATTTCACCTCCGTCAAAAATAATAAAAAATCTGTTCCCTGAGACATAGGAACAGACCGAAACATTAAAATAAAATAATAATGTTCTGCTCACCTCGGTAGGCGCTAAGCTTACTCCCGATACGGGAACCTACTGTCTCAAGTAATGCAACAAAAGTATTATACACGCTTAACACACGTTTGTCAATACTTTTTTTAAAAAATAAAAGCCGCGTTTTTCGCGGCTTTTTATTATTAAGAATTAGTTACCAAACTTAGCAACGTTGAGCTTTATTCCGGGGCCCATAGTGGTAGCAAGTACGCAAGACTTAACGTACTGACCCTTAGCAGCCTCAGGCTTAGCCTTAATGATTGCACCCATAAGAGCATTGAAGTTTTCCTGAAGCTTTTCAGCACCGAAGGAAACCTTACCGATGGGGCAATGGATAATGTTGGTCTTATCAAGACGGTACTCAATCTTACCTGCCTTAGCTTCGGTAACAGCCTTAGCAACGTCAGGAGTAACGGTACCTGCCTTAGGAGAAGGCATTAAGCCACGGGGGCCGAGAACCTTACCAAGACGACCTACAAGACCCATCATATCAGGTGTTGCAATTACAACGTCGAAATCGAGCCAGTTTTCATTCTGGATCTTAGCAACCATATCTTCTGCACCAACAAAG
>JAFVIF010000008.1 GCA_017474125.1 Clostridia bacterium | reverse complement strand
AGTTTAGGTGTTCGGTATATCGCTATTATGGATAACATCGACACCGCAAAGGGTATCAGCGACCTTGTTCCGATGCAAGACCTATTCAACGAATGGCACGCTAAAAACACAAGTCAAAAAGTCCGCAACGTTTTCAAGAACAAGGGTATGTCGGGCATACCGCTTACAACAAATCCGCCCTTCGGGTATATGAAGAACCCCGATAAAACAAAGGAATGGATTATTGATGAAGAAGCGGCAAAGACCGTCAGACAAATCTTCGCCCTATGTGTTGAGGGACTTGGACCGACGCAGATCGCAAAGCGGCTCAAAGCCGCAAAGGTGCTGACACCTACGGAATATTGGGTTAGTATCGGAAGGAATTGCAGTAAACCTCCCGCCGTTCCGTATAATTGGTGTGCGGCAACAGTTGCAGATATTCTTGCCAAACAGGAATACTGCGGCGATACGGTCAACTTCCGAAGCACAACAAAATCCTTCAAGAACAAAACCAAAATTGAAAGGCCGCAGGAAGAATGGAAAATCTTCCCGAACACTCATCCGGCAATCATAGACCGAGAGGTGTTTGAGTTGGTACAAGAACTACGGCAGCACCGCCGCAGACCTACCAAAAGCGGAATTGTCAGTTGGTTTTCGGGACTTCTCTACTGTGCAGATTGCGGAGAAAAATTGTATTACAGCGTAACAAACAACTACAAACGGGAGCAAGCATATTTCTTCTGTTCCTCGTTCCGCAAAAATTCCGATGAATGTTCCGCCCACTATATTCGTGAGAAGGTGGTAATGGAAAATGTATTGGAAAGTATGCGGCGCATCCTACTGAACGTGCAAGCCTTTGAAAAGGAATTTGCCCGAAAGCAAATGGAGTGTTACAGCGAGGATAAGAAAAGAGAGCTTGCGGAGAAACGCCGAGAGCTTAGCAAGGCAAAGAAGCGTATCGCAGAGATTGACGGTTTGATACAGAAACTCTACGAGGATAACGCTATCGGTAAAATATCCGATGAACGCTATGCCACCTTGTCAATGTCCTATGAGGAAGAACAGCGGGAGCTGAAAACTGCACTTCCCGATATGGAAAACTATCTTGAAACCGAAACGGACAAGACCGAGAATTTACAGAGGTTTATTGATAAGGTCAAGCGGATAACCGAAATCAAGGAATTAACGGCTGAGTTGGTACACGAGTTTATTGATAAAATCGTGGTGCACGCTCCGAGATACCTTGACGGAAAGAGAGTTCAACTCATAGATATTTACTACAACGGCGTTGGCATACTCCGAGAACTCACTCCCGAAGAAATGGAAGAAGCGTTCCAAAACCATATGGCGGAACGCAAAGCAAAAACGGCATAGCCAATGGCTACACCGCTTAACGAAATCAATTATTCAGTTTAGATACAAGAGCCACCTTGGGGCACCTTCCTTACGGAGGGTGCCCCAAGGGACTCTTTTTGTTTTAAATTGCAAGGTGTTTATATGCAAAAGAATGATGAAATTGTTTTAAATATAACCGACGTTACCCACGACGGAAACGGTGTGGGCAAATACGACGGCGTTGCGATTTTTGTACCCGGTACCGCTGTTGGCGATACCGTAAGGGTACATATTGTTAAGGTGCTTAAAAATTACTGCTTTGGTAAGGCTGTAGAAATTATTGAAAAATCAAAGGATCGTATAAGGATCGACTGTCCCGTTTTCTCAAGGTGCGGCGGATGTGTTTACCGCCATATCGACTATAAGGCTGAGTCGTTAATAAAAGCAAACAGGGTTGAAAACGTAATGAGGCGCATAGGAAACGTAACCGTTTCGCCTTCCCCCATACTCACAGGTAATCCTGACCATTACCGAAATAAGGCTCAGTATCCCGTGTCACTTAGCGGAGAGGTGGGATTTTATGCCGTTCATTCACATCGAATAATTCCCTGCGGTGAATGCGCTTTACAGCCGGAGGAATTCAGCAGCATTGCCGAGGTGTTTTCAAAATACATTAAAGAATGCGCCTTGTCGGCATATAACGAAGAAACAGGCAAGGGACTTATAAGGCATTTGTATTTGCGAAAGGCTACGGCAACGAATGAAATAATGGTAGCGATAGTTATTAACGGAAACGCTCTGCCAAAGGTGGATTTATTTGTAGACAGCTTGAGAATTCTTTTGGGCGAAAGCCTTAAAACCGTGGTAATTAATATAAATAAAGAAAAAACCAACGTTATTTTAGGCAAGGAGAATACGGTCGTTTACGGTGACGGTTATATTACTGATATTTTGTGCGGTAATAAAATAAGGATTAACCCATTATCCTTTTATCAGGTTAACCGCACTATGGCAGAGGTGCTTTATAAAAAAGCCGAAGAGTACGCCGACGTCGGGGGCAAAAGTCTTCTTGACCTTTACTGCGGAGCAGGAACAATAGGACTTTCCTTTGCCAAAAGCGCAAAAAGCGTTATAGGTGTTGAAATTATTAAAGAAGCGGTTGAGGATGCAAAATTCAACGCTCAGATTAATAATATCAGCAATGCGCGTTTTATTTGCGCCGATGCGGCAAAAGCGGCAAAGCAGCTTGAAAGCGAGGGCATTCATCCCGACGTGGTTATACTCGACCCGCCGCGAAAGGGTTGCGATAACCAACTGCTGGGTATTGTTGCCAACAGCTTTAGTCCCGATAGAATAGTATACGTTTCCTGCGACCCCGCAACCCTCGCAAGGGACTGTAAAACTCTTGCGGAGCTTGGCTACAAGGTTAAGGAATATACGCCTGTTGATTTATTTCCGCGCACAAGCCACGTTGAAACGGTAGCATTATTAAGTCGGCAAAAGGTAGATGAACATATCTACTTTGATGTGAATGTTCAGGACCTACCCAAAACCGCCAGAACCACCGCCACCTATCCAGAAATCAAAGCATACGTCAAAGATAAATACGGTTTGAATGTTACCTCTCTCAACATCGCACAGGTGAAAGAGAAACACGGTTTTGAGAAAAGGGAAAACTACAACAAGGGCAAAGATGGACACAGAGTGCCAAACTGCCCACCAGAAAAAGAGAAAGCAATAGAAGATGCTTTTAAGCACTTTGGAATGCTCTAAATTGGCCCAGAATCGCTTTTGAGTGGTTGGGTGGTGTAATTCCATATAAGGAGCAAAGCACCGCTTAAAATTGGTCCTATAAGGAAATAAAAAATGCTATGAGGAAATTTCCTCATAGCATTTTTATCTGTTCGAGTAAATTGGAATTTGTCAATACCTATTACCATAAAGATATTTATTTGAAATTCTCTTTTGTGTTTCCAAATATTTTGTAACGTTTTCATCATAATCAGGATAATTATAACCAAGTGAATCTGCCACTTTTTTAGATATTTTTT
>JAFVIF010000007.1 GCA_017474125.1 Clostridia bacterium | reverse complement strand
TAAAATCGTGTTTCTGCATTTCGATATCTTCATCGTCGAGCATATCAGAAAACATCCATAGATTTCCACTCATTCTTGGTCCTCCTTTGAAAGAAGGGTACTCGGCTCGTGAAATCTCTCCAGGTATTCATCGAAAATATCACGGTTAATCAAAACCGTACCATCCATACGGTAAATTGCACCGGCTTCACTGGCAAGTTCTAACAGTTTCTTGTGCTGCAAACTATAGACGATCTCCGCATCCTTATAACGCAAAAACTGCCTGCGGAGTCGTTTGGCGCTCTCTCTAACGTCGTTTCTCTTCTTGAGGTCGTAGTATGCTCTTGTCTCATCACTAATCATGGTATTCAGTCCCTTTCAGATAATATTGGCTGTCATGACAAAAGCAAACCCAACGAAAAAAAGAGAACACCTCTTGAAATTTCTTTCAAAAAAGTGTTCTCTAAATAGCAAGTGCTATATTGTGTTTTGTCCTGTCAACTATTCATACTGCGTTACAATCCTTCAAAATAATATGAAAGATTGTTGTCAATTTGTTGTCAACTCGGATTTGAGATGCCGAAAACCCTTGATTTTACTGGGTTTTTTAGTCCAGAGGTTTCATTGTGGGGAAGAGGATTACTTCGCGGATGGAGTCGGAGTTGGTGAGGAGCATTACGGCGCGGTCGATACCGATGCCCATTCCGCCTGTTGGGGGCATACCGTATTCCATTGCATTTAAGAAATCCTCGTCAAGCATCTCGGCTTCGTCATCGCCGCGTTCTCTGAGCTCTAACTGCTTTTCAAAGCGCTGACGCTGAACAATGGGGTCGTTAAGCTCGGAATAAGCGTTAGCAAGCTCACTATGACAAATAAAGAGCTCGAAACGCTCGGTAAGTCTCGGGTCTTCGGGGGAAGCCTTGGTTAAAGGCGAAACCTCTACAGGGTACATTGTAATAAAGGTAGGCTGAATAAGCTTTTCCTCAACCCTTTGGTCAAAGCAAGCGTAAAGCGCGTTACCCCAGGTTTTGTCTGCGGTTTCGGCTAATTCTACACCGATAGCCTCAGCGGCCTTGACAGCCTCGGCATCATCGGTAATGGCACCGAAATCAACACCTGCATATTCCTTAACGGCATCAACCATAGTAAGTCTGCGCCAGCCGGGGGTAAGGTCGATTTTTTCGCCCAACCACTCAACCTCGTAGGTGCCGTGAATTTCCTTAGCGGCGCCCGAAATAATACCCTCGGCAATATCCATCATATCGTGGAAATCAGCATACGCCTGATAAAGCTCAACTGTAGTAAACTCGGGATTGTGCTTAGGGTCCATACCCTCGTTACGGAAAATTCTGCCGATTTCATAAACCCTGTCCATACCGCCTACAATAAGACGCTTTAAGGGAAGCTCGGTAGCAATACGCATATACATAGGGATATTAAGGGTATTGTGATGGGTTATGAAGGGACGTGCGGCCGCTCCGCCTACAATAGTATTAAGTACGGGTGTTTCAACCTCAACGTAGTTCATATCGTCAAGGTATTTGCGCATAAACTTAATAAACTGAGAACGAATAATAAAGTTACGCTTTACGTCGGGATTCATAATAAGGTCAACGTAGCGTTGACGGAAGCGTAAATCATTATCCTTAAGGCCGTGGAACTTTTCGGGAAGGGGTAAAAGAGACTTAGCAAGAAGCTCTATTTTTTGGGTATGAACCGAAACCTCGCCCGTTCTGGTAACAAAAGAGAAGCCTTCAACACCAACTATATCGCCGATATCCATTTTCTTGAAGCCTGCGTAGTCGTCCTCGCCTACGTCGTCGCGCTTAATATAGCACTGAATAAGGCCGGTTGCATCGGCAACGTGGAAAAAGCTTGCCTTACCCATAATGCGGCGGCTCATAATACGGCCTGCAATACGGTAGGTTTTTTCCTCACCCTCAACAAACTGCGCCTTAATTTCGGCAGAGCTGCCCGTAACATCATACTTAGTAACGGTGAACGGGTCCTTTCCCTGCTCCTGCAAGGCGGCAAGCTTTTCGCGGCGAACCTTTAATATTTCATTTAAATCCTGCTCCTGTGTTTCGGGAGCCTGTACGTTATTTTCTGCCATTTTTCGTCAGTCCTGTCTTATTTAGAAATAGCAATGATTTTAAATTCAATTTCTCCGTCGGGAGCTTCGGCCTTAACCACCTCGCCAACCTTTTTGCCAAGGAGAGCCTTGCCAACGGGAGATTCATCGGAAATAAGACCGTTGCCGGGGTCAGCCTCGGCACTGCCGACAACACGGAATTCCATTTCCTCGTCAAACTCGGTATCCAATACCTTTACCTTACTGCCGACAGTTACGGTTTTACCCGCACTCTTTTTCTCTGCAATAAGCTCAACGTTTTTGAGCATGGTTTCAAGCTCTACGATTCTTGCTTCAATTTTAGCCTGCTCGTTTTTTGCCTCATCGTACTCGCTGTTTTCAGACAAATCACCGTAACCGCGAGCAACCTTAATTTTTTCTGCAATGTCGGTTCTGCCCTGAGTTTTTAAGGTTTCCAACTCGTCCTGTAATTTTTTAAGACCGTCCTCGGTAAGTTTAATTGCTTTAGCCATGGGAAACACCTCTTAAAATTATTTTTATGCTTGAGTCACAAATTTACATACCTATCTATTATATATTTTTATGCCCAAAAAGTCAATACAAATTATAGCCTTCCTTGTAATCGCCGTAGATTTTTAACATTTCGTCCACACTTTCGGTGAGAGACAGTGTAGGCATTACGGTAAGTCCCGTTTTTGAGCATTTTTTGCCCTCAACGAGCACCAAAAACGGCGGCAAGGAATAGCGCTGACAAACAAGCTGTATGCGTTTTGGCTCTAATTTATGCGCGCTCATTTTACTTAAAATTTCACTAAGCCTGTCGGGGCGGTGGCACATACAAAATCTGCCCGAGGTATTAAGAAGCCTAAATGCCGCGCTGAGCACGTCGTCAAGACTGCAATCAACCTCATGACGGGCAACGGCTTCGGTGCCGTCGGGGTTTTTAATACCCGTTCCGTTGGCAAAATACGGCGGATTGCAGGTAACAAGATTATGACAGCCGAAGCCTATTTCGGCAGGAAGCTCCTTAATATCGCCCTTTATGGCCTTGAAGCGGTGGGAAAGGCCTCTTTCCTCGGCGGTTTTTTGAGCCAAGAATATTGCTTCCTCGCTTATATCAACGCCTATCGCCTTGTCCACCCTATTATCCCTTAATAAAACGTAGGGGATTATGCCGCAGCCTGTACCAAGGTCAACGTAGCTGTCCTTATGCTTAGCATTGGCAAAATGAGCAAGGAGCAACCCATCGGTGCCAAAGGCGTGATGCTTTGAAACGTAAAGGAAAGCCCCTTTTCTGTTAAGAGGCTCCTTTTTAATACTTATGCTCTGGTCCATTTTACACCCTGAGGGGTATCTTCCAATATAATACCCATTTCCTTAAGCTTATCTCTGATAGCATCGGCCTCAGCAAAATTTTTAGCCTTTCTCGCCTCGGTTCTCTTTGCGATAAGCTCCTCAATTTCGGCATCTATACTGTCGTTTTTGCGGTTATACAGGAAGCCCAATACTCCCGTTAATTCATCCATTGCCTCGGCCATAGCGGTAAGCTCGCCCTTTTTGGCGCCTGCATCAATAGCCATATTAATATCCTTAGCTAAGGTAAATACAGCAGCAAGAGCATCGGCGGTATTCAGGTCATCCTCCATAGCGGCAATAAACTCGTTTTTCCTTGCCTCGATAAACTCGG
This sequence comes from Clostridia bacterium, assembly GCA_017474125.1. Taxonomy (GTDB): domain Bacteria; phylum Bacillota; class Clostridia; order Oscillospirales; family Acutalibacteraceae; genus SIG607. The sequence goes on along the minus strand of JAFVIF010000007.1, from coordinate 33,286 downwards.
GAGCAACGCCGCCCTCTTCTGCGTGATTAACAGCAAAATCTATTCTGTCGCGGCAGTTATAAAGACGCTCAAGGGCGCTCTTTCCCTGCTCAATAATATCTATAGAATAGTTAATGGGGCTTCTGTAGTGGGAGGAAATCATAAGATAACGTATAGGCTCGTAGCCGAACTTTTCGGCAACGTCGCGCACGGTAAAGAAGTTACCGAGAGATTTACTCATTTTACGGTTATCTACGTTAATAAAGCCGTTATGCATCCAAAAACGGGCAAATTCCTGTCCGTTTGCGGCTTCACTCTGTGCGATTTCGTTTTCGTGGTGTGGGAAAATAAGGTCTTGACCGCCGCAGTGGATATCAATGGTTTTGCCTAAATATCTGCAGGACATAGCCGAGCATTCAATATGCCAGCCCGGTCTGCCGTCGCCCCAAGGAGAGCTCCATTTAGGCTCGCCCGGCTTAGCGCCCTTCCAAAGGCAGAAGTCCATAGGATCTTCCTTAATTTCTCCAACGGCTATTCTTGCGCCCGATTCCAAATCCTCAAGGGGCTGATGGGAAAGCTTGCCGTATTCCTTAAACATTTTGGCTCTGTAATAAACGTCGCCGCCCGATTCATAGGCAAATCCCTTTTCAATAAGGGTTTCAATAATAGAAATTATTTCGTCAATATTTTCGGTAGCTCTTGGATGTACTGTGGCAGGCTTTACGTTAAGTCCGTCGGAATCGACACGGAATTCCTTAATATATCTTTCGGCAACCTCGGGTACGGTTATACCTTCCTCGTTTGCCTTTTTAATAAGCTTATCGTCGATATCGGTAAAGTTTTGCACAAACCTTACGTTAATTCCGCGCCATTCAAGATAACGACGCAAAACGTCGAAAACACAAAGGGGACGCGCGTTACCTATATGAATATAGTTATAAACGGTAGGGCCGCAGGCATAAATTTTAACCTCGTTTTCATCAATAGGAACAAACTCCTGCTTTTCTCTTGTTAAGGTGTTAAAAATTTTCATATTATCTTATTCCTTTCTCTTCAAGCTCTTTAATCCTTTGCTCTAAACGGCATATTTCCTGAGCAACAGGGTCGGGTACGTGTATTTGGTCAAGAGGCTTAACCTTTTCACCGTTTTGACGGACAATCCTTGCAGGAATACCAACAACGGTACAGTCGGGCGGTACCTCCTCGAGAACAACGGCGCCTGCCGCAATACGTGAATTATCCCCAACCTTAAAGGGGCCGAGCACCTTTGCGCCTGCGCTTATCATAACGTTATTACCTATGGTGGGGTGGCGCTTGCCTGTGTCCTTGCCCGTACCACCAAGTGTAACGCCCTGATAAATAAGCACGTCGTCTCCGATTTCTGCGGTTTCACCTATTACTATTCCCATTCCGTGGTCAATAACAAGACGTCTTCCAATGGTTGCTCCGGGATGAATTTCTATTCCCGTTTTTCTCACACAGTCCTGAGATATCCACCTTGCAATAAATTTAAACCCGTGTTTATAGAAAAAATGAGCCCAGCGGTGCATTCTTATAGCCTTTACACCGGGATATAAGAAAAATATTTCCAAGCTGCTTCTTGCCGCAGGGTCACGCTCTTTAACAGCTTTAATGTCTTCTAAAGTTCGTTTAAAAAGCAATATATATCTCTCCTTTAATATAAAAAACGCCCCGATATTGCAAAGCAATATCGGAGGCGACAGCTCGCGGTTCCACTCCGTTTTATAACTCTACGCTTTAACGCAGCGGCTACGCCTTCGTATACTTAATTTCCCCGAAGGAGCTAACGGGTGCAATTCATTTTAAGTGCTTACCTGCAAACCCTTTCAGTCGGTGGGGTCCGCTCCCTGACGGCGCTTCAGAAAACTACTGATTCCCGCATTATCGCTTTTACTTGTTACTCTATTATATTCACTAAACAGGTATTTGTCAATACCTACTCTTTATTCTTCCAATTTACCTTTAATATATTCTATAACCTCATTGGAATTTATTTTAAGCACAAAGGCAAGCTCGTTATAAACGTAGGCTTCGGCATTGGCGAAAATTATGGAATCTGCAGTTTTAAGCTTATGCTTATTACTGCTTAATTCCTCTCCCTGAAGATAAATACAGGCCACAAGCCGAAGCATTTGGTATAAATCTCCCGAATGTAAAATTTCCTTAAAAGCCACGTTTCGTTTTACATCGTCGTTTATCCAACCGAGAGGATCGTTTTTTAGCTTTAAAATAATTTCATCCGCTTCCGTCTTGTTTATAACCGGTCGCATTTTTTCTATAAGCAGAGAATTATTAAGCGGCACGTAAACCGTAGCGCTTTTTTGATAAATCGGCTTTAGCACGTAGTATTCCTTCTCTTTTCCTGCCGCACCCATTTTTTTAATCTCCGCTATTTCACAAATGCCGGTAGTACTATAGCTGACGTTGTCCCCTGCTTTATACATAAAAAATCACCTCTTACCTTTATTTTAACACAAAGTAAGAGGTGAATGTAAGTAAAATTTACTTGGTAGTATTAACAAATTCTTTGTTCTGCATTAAGTAAATTATGCCCGAAATTACACAAAGCACAGTGCTTGCCCAAAGAACAACGTTAAAGCCTATATCGAGTCCCTTTTCAATAAGTCCGCCGTCAACAAAGAACCATTCCTTTACCTGAGCGAAGGCAATACCCAAAACGATTGCGGCAATTTGAGTAACGGTTTTCAGTTTCCCCCAGATATTGGCGGCAATTACCTTGTTACCTGCACTGCTTACAACAATAAGACGAAGGGAAGAAATGAGGAATTCTCTAAAGAGCACGATAAAAACCACCCAGGTAATCTGCCAACCGATACCGTGAGCAATAAAGCCCAAAAAAGCAGAGGTGGTGAGCATTTTATCGGCAAGAGGGTCAAGGAATTTACCGAAGGAGGTAACAAGATTTCTTGCCCTTGCAATTTTACCGTCAAGCATATCGGTAAAAGCGGCCACAGCAAAAACTATAAGAGCCAAAAGGTAATGACAAGGAAATTCTATAAGCATTAAGGCCATAAAAATCGGTGTCAAAATAATTCGTAAAACTGTAAGCTTATTTGGTATATTCATCACACATTTCTCCTAATAAATCATATTCTATTGAGTCGTTAACCTGTACGGTAACGAATTCTCCAAAGGTAAGGGGTCGGGTTGCGTAAAAGAAAATTTTACCGTCAACCTCGGGAGCATCGGCAGGTGTTCTGCCAAAGTAGCATTTTAAATAATCGTCGTAGCCTTCAACCAAAACCTCTGCTATACTGCCGATTTTTTCCTCGTTCTTTTGGGCGGAAATAACCATTTGGTCATCCATAATAAGGCTCATACGGTCTTCCTTGGTTTGCTCGTCTATTTGGTCACTAAAGGTTGCCGCTATGGTATCCTCTTCGGGAGAATAGGTAAAACAGCCAAGCCTTTCGAAGCGCGCTTCCTTAATAAACTCGTGAAGCTCGGCAAATTGCTCCTCGCTCTCTCCGGGGAAGCCCGTAATAAAGGTAGTGCGAAGCGTTACGCCCGGAACCATTTTTCTTATTTTTTTAATAAGGGCGGTTAGGCTTTCTCTATTTCCCTTACGGTTCATTCGTTTAAGAATATTTCCGTTAACGTGCTGAAGGGGTATATCAAGATATTTAACGATTTTTTCATTATTTGCAATAACCCTTAAAAGCTGGTCGGTTATACGCTCGGGATAGGTATACAGCACCCTTATCCAATGAAGCTTTTCAATTTCGCAAAGCCTTTGGAGTAATTCGGGGAGCTTGCTTTCACCGTAAATATCCTCGCCGTAGGCGGTGGTGTCCTGAGCAACCACAACAATTTCCCTTACGCCGCCGTCCACGAGCCGTTTCGCTTCCTCTATACAGCTTTCCATAGTACGACTGCGCATTTTACCTCTTATTAAGGGAATGGCGCAATAGGTACAGCAATTATTACAGCCGTCGGATATTTTTAGATATGTAGAAAAAGGATATCCGCCCAAAATTCTTTCGCCGTCAAGACAAAGCTCACTTTTTTCACCGTAGGCATTTTCCATATTGCCGTTAATAGCCTTTTCAACGATTTCGGCAATATTTTTATTGGAGCCTATACCCACGACAACATCAACCTCGGGAATTTCCTCGGTAATATCATCCTTGTACCTTTCAGCCAAGCAGCCCGTTACAATAAGCGCCTTACAGCTTCCGTTAACCTTATAGGCGGCCGCCTCAAGAATATTCTCGATAGCCTCCTCCTTGGCACTTTCAATAAAGCCGCAGGTGTTAATAATTATTACGTCGGCCTCGGACTCCTCCACGCCTATTATAAAGCCCTTATCGCTAAGGCTTTTAAGCATCACCTCGGCATCAACCTGATTTTTGGGACAGCCAAGCGATACCATTGCTATTTTTTTACTCATTTATAACTCCTCGTTTACTCCGTCAAGAACACTGCTGAATTCCTTAATGACGGCACGTATATCGGAAAAGGCAAAGCCGCGGCGGACTAATGCCGCCGTGGTCTTTTTTATTCCGTCCTCACCGCAAATTATATTGCGGTATTTTTTGTCTATAAGCCGTTTTATGCTTTCACGTTCGTCAAGCGACGAATATTCGCATATTTCCCTTGCCGTTTGCCTTTTTATTCCTGCCGCCACCATTTTTTCCACCGACTGTCGGCTGGATAACCCCGACTGGCGGCATTTCTCGTAAAAACGGTTGGCGAAACGAGCATCGTCTATATAGGAAAGCTCCTTAAGGCGCTCAAGGGTAATTTGCACAAACCGAAGCTCATGGCCTGCCTTAATAAGCTTTTCCTTAAGCTTTTTTTCACTTAAATCACCTTTAGAAAGATAATAAAAGGCGCGGTTTTTACAGCGAAGGATGTCGGATTCATCCTCCATTTTATCGGCTTTTTCTTCACTTATGTTCATACCTGCCTTTAAATTAAAGGGCTCGGCATAGCCTTTGTCAAGGTTAATATAGGTGCCGTCGTCAAAACGGACCTCCCATATTCTTCCCCGTCTACCGATTATTTCAGTAATTATCATTATTCGTCAACGGCTATATCAATATTAACCTTTTTGCGCTTGCGTACCGTTTCCTCTTCGTTAGGAGCAGGTGCGGCAGGAGCATTATTGGCGGCGGCCTCGTCCTGCTTTTTATTGGTCATGGCCGCAGTTATCTTTTCCTCAAGCTCTGCTTTAAGCTCGGGATTGTCAAGGAGCAACAGCTTAACGTTGTCTCTGCCCTGACCGATTCTTGTTTCGCCGTAATAGAACCAAGCGCCGCTACGGGAAAGGATACCAAGCTTTAAGCCTGTATCAACAATTTCGCCCTCCTTGGAAATGCCCTTGCCGTACATAATATCAAACTCGGCCTCCTTGAAGGGAGGAGCGATTTTATTCTTAACAATTTTAGCTCTCGTGCGGTTACCCACAACCTCGCCGCCAACCTTTAGGGCCTCTACCCTTCTTACGTCGATACGTACCGAAGCGTAGAACTTAAGAGCGCGTCCGCCCGTAGTGGTTTCGGTGGGGCCGTACATAACGCCGATTTTTTCACGAAGCTGGTTAATGAAAATTGCGGTACAGTTAGATTTGGAAAGAGCGCCCGTTAATTTTCTTAAGGACTGTGACATAAGACGGGCGTGCAAGCCAACGTGATTGTCACCCATATCGCCCTCAAGCTCAGCCTTCGGAACAAGCGCCGCTACCGAGTCAATAATAATGACGTCTACCGCCGCACTTCTTACGAGAGCTTCGGCAATTTCGAGGGCCTGCTCACCCGTGTCGGGCTGAGAAACGAGCAGGGAATCAATATCAACGCCTAAGTTTTTGGAATATTCGGGGTCAAGGGCATGCTCAACGTCGATAAAAGCGGCAGTACCGCCCATTTTTTGAGCCTCGGCAACAACGTGAAGCGCAAGGGTGGTTTTACCCGAGGATTCAGGACCGTAAATTTCAACGATTCGTCCCTTGGGCACACCGCCTATACCCAGCGCAAGGTCTAACCCTAAGGAGCCTGTGGGAATATGGTCTACCTTCATATTAACGTTTTCGCCAAGTCGCATAATTGCGCCCTTACCGTATAGCTTTTCAATATTCGCCATTGCAGTTTCTAACGCTTTTTTTCTGTCTTCTGCCATTTTTTATTTTCTCCTTTTATTTGTTTTCTTTATTCTACACCATTTACTGTACCATAAACGACCCTTTGTATACCGTTTAAATCGGCGGCGGCCTTTATATCAACAAGCCCTGCCTGCTGCATAAGGCTTTTTACCGCCTCGCTTTGGTCGTAGCCTACCTCAACGGCTATCATACCGCCGTTATTAACAAACGGGGTAAAGCGTTTTAGTATAACCCTGTAAAAATCAAGTCCGTCCTCACCGCCGTAAAGAGCGCTGTCGGGCTCGTTTAAAACCTCCTCGCTCAAATTATCCATATCGCGAGCATTTATATAAGGAGGATTGCTTACTATTAAATCAACCTTTTCGTCGGGTGTCCAATCAAATATATCGGCCTTTACGGCGAAAAGCGTTTCGCTGGGGTTTCGGTGTAAATTTTTTTCGCAATAGGAAAATGGCACGTCGTATTTTTCTACTAAAGTAACGGTGCTTTCCTTATAGCGGTTGGCTATGGTTATACCCACACAGCCACTGCCTGCACAAAGGTCTAAAACCTTGGCATTGTTATGGCTCTTCATAAACTCAAAGGCGGTATCAACCAAGGTTTCGGTGTCGGCGCGGGGAATAAGACAGCCTTCGCCCACATAAAAGCTAAGCCCATAAAAGCTCCATTCTCCAAGTATGTACTGAAGCGGATAATGCTTTATTCTTTGGCTAACCACCGATTGCCACATGGTTTCCTGAAGCATATCCAATTTATCATTATAATGGGTAATAATTTCGTTATTGGAAAGCTTGGTAATATACCTGATTATTTGTCGCGCTTCAAAGGAGCTGTCTTCAATTCCTGCATCCCTTAAAAGCTTTTTTGTGTGCTGATAACACTCAAATATCGTCATTGTTTTCAGTTTCCTCTGTTTCTTCCTGTGCTTTTGGTAAAAGACGTTCTTTATCCTCATCGCCCAGCACCTCGCTTAGCGCGGCAATGGCAATTTCCAGCATAGAATCGTCGGGCTCCTTGGTGGTAATGCGTTGCATCCATACACCGGGGGCGGAAATAATACGGGTTAAAAGATTGTCGTATCTTCCGCAAAGGCGCAAAACCTCGTAGCCCGTACCGCAAATAATGGGTACCATAGCAACCTTAATAAGCGCCCAAACGATACTGTTTTCGTAAACGCCCTTAAAAAGGAGCTGTACAACGGTGGAAAAGAACACACTTATAATTATCATAAGTATCATAAAAGAGGTGCCGCAACGGGGATGGAAGCGCTTTTGCTTTTTAGCGTTTTCTACCGTTAAGGGCAATCCTGCTTCGTAGCAAAAAATAGTTTTATGCTCGGCGCCGTGGTACTGAAAAACGCGCCTTATATCCTTCATAAAGGAAACGCCCACAATGTAACAAAGGAAAATAATAAGCTTTATAACCTGCTCAATAAGGGGGCCTACACCCTCGGGGAAGGTGGTTTTAAACAGCCATTGCAAGCCTTCAACCGCATATTTGGGCAAAAGCATAAACAGCAAAAAGCAAAGTATAAAGGCAAGCACCACCGCAACGCCCATTATAGCCGTCCAGGCCTTACTGCTGAGCTTTTCGGTTTTGCCCGTTTCCTCGTCAACGGTGTCGGCATAGCCCGATTTATCGGCTGAAAGCATCATAGCCTTATAACCCGATATCATAGATTCCACGAAGCCTACCACACCGCGCACAACGGGAATAGCCAAAATTTTGTATTTATCCTTAATAGATTTGTCAGCCATATGGGTAATATCAATACTGCCGTCCGGAAGCCTTACCGCAAGGGCACTGCCCTTGTCGGGCGACTTCATCATAATTCCTTCAATAAGGGCCTGACCGCCTATTGAGGTATATTTGCATTTACACTTATTCTTCATTATTTTCGTCCTTTATTGAATCCCCTTCGGGGGGTAAAATTTTCTCGGTTTCTTCAACGGGAGGAACAAACACGGGTAACACAACCGTTACGGTAGTGCCTACGCCCTCGGTGCTTTCAAGGAATAAAAGACCGTGGTGCTGTTTAACTATTTCATCGGCTACGGCAAGTCCTATGCCGCTTCCTCTCACGTTGTTGTTAGCCTTATAGAATTTTTCCTTTACTCGGTCAATATCCTGAGCAGGAATACCCACACCGGTATCCTTAACGGTTATTCTTACACAGCCTTCCTCTTCTACCTGCTGAATAAGCACCTGACCCTTGTCCTCGGTGTATTTCACCGCGTTGTCAATTATATTAATAAATACCTGCTTTATTCTGTCGGGGTCGCCGTTTACCAGCACCTCACCCTTAGGTACGTTATAGGAAATCTCAATATTGCGCTTGCCTGCAAGCTCAACGTACATATCAGACGCAAGGAGCAATATTTGCGAAACGTTAAAGGGCTGCTCATTTATGGTAAAGCGACCGCTTTGAATACGGGAAAAGTCAAGCAGCTCTTCAACAAGACCGGATAATCTGTCGGCCTCGCTGAGAACGACGTCTAAGCCCCTTTCCACAAGGCCGCTGTCGCTGTCCAACGACATTTTAGCCGTTTCGGCCCAGCCGCGAATGGCGGTAAGGGGTGTTCTCAATTCGTGAGAAACTGAGGAAATAAAATCATTTTTAAGCTTTTCGGCGTTTTTTAGCTCCGACTGCATATAGTTAATAGAATCGCAAAGCTCACCTATTTCATCGGTACGGGTAGCCTTTAGCTGTTCCTTATATTCGCCTGCGGCAATTTTTCTTGCAGCAGAGGAAACCTCACGCACGGGGCGGATAATCGACTTAACGAAAAACAGGCCCGTAACTGCCGAAAAGGCGAGAATAAACACGGCAATAAGACAAATAAGCAAATTGGTGCTTATAATACGGCGGTTGCACATATTTAACGATACCGCATACCTTACGGCACCGTTAGAGCCGCTACCGAAATCCTCTAAAATATAGGTGCCGGCAAGCACGTGCTCCCCTGCGGAGCTTTTTCCCATCCACACAGCCTTACCCGTTTCACTTTGACAGGCCCGCTTGTAATCGGGCATGACAAGGTCTCTGCGCTCAAAGCCGCTGGTGCTGACAATAATATCGCCATTGCTGTTAAGCACCATTATTTCAATTTTTTCCTTAGCCTCAAAGGACTCGCAATATTCCTTTGCGGCGCGCACGTAAAAGTCGCTGTCCATTGCAGCAAGCTGAGAAAAGCTTTTTGCGTATTCCTCAGCGGCATCGCGCAGGTTGTTCAAATAAGAATTACGCACAACCAAGCATACTACCGTTGCAAGTATAACAACTATTACTACCACCGGCAAATAAACGCTTTTTATCCACCGACGGATAATACTTTTATAACGAACTTCAACCTCCATGGTTGCATTGTTTCCTTTCAGACGTTAGTGCTCCACTTGTAGCCCATGCCCCATACCGTAACAAGGCGCTTAGGGTTGGAGGGGTCATCCTCTATTTTCATACGAAGCCTTCTTATGTTAACATCAACTATTTTTTCTTCACCAAAGTAGCCTGCGCCCCAAACCTTGGTAAGTATATCGCTACGGTCAAGAGCGGTGTCGGGGTTTAAGAAAAAGTATTCGATAATTTGGAATTCCACCTGAGTAAGCTCAATGTTCTTATCGCCCTTTAAAAGGGTGCGGCGGCGAAGGTTTAAGGTAAACTCGTCTAACTTAATTTCCTCGCTCTGACCGGGTGAAGCGGAATTTTTGTTCATTTCAACCCTTCTGTAAAGGGAATCAACTCTGGCAAGCAGCTCACTGGGACTGAAGGGCTTGGTAATGTAATCGTCGGCACCAAGCATAAGTCCGCTGACCTTGTCCATTTCCTGAGTGTGTGCAGTAAGCATTATTATACCAAGGGAAGGACTGCGGCGGCGAAGCTCCTTACAAAGGGAAAAGCCGTCCATACCGGGCATTGAAATATCAAGAAGGGCAATATCAAAGCCTGCAGGGTCACAGTCGTAAAGCTCCAGAGCCTCTTCTCCGCTTCCTGCCTCCACGGTAGTATAGCCGGCGCGCTGAAGGTTAATAGCCTCAAACTCGCGAATGGCAACCTCATCCTCAACTAAAAGAAGTTTTTTCATTTTTTCTCCTCCGTACCTCAGTTGGATATAATATTAAACATTTCTCTGACCTTGTTTTCGTCTATACCGTACTTTTTGGCATCGGCGCTTACCTTAGCAAGCCAAACCTGAGTCTCGTTACTGCTCAGCACGGTGTAGGTGTCGTTATAAATACCGCTGTCATAGGCGGTTTTTGAAACAACTCTTATTCTGAAAAGCTCCCCTAAAAAGCGGTCCTTTTCATAATCGTAATCGTAAACGATACGCTCGCGGTTTTCAAGGTTTCGCACCGTTGCCACCTTTTCGGCAAGCTCGCGGGTAAGGGTTATGGTATAACCGTCGGAATAATTCATAAGGGTATAGGCCTTAGGCAGCAGCTCATGACCCTGTACGCTGTGCCATACCGTAAGATAAGCCGCCGAAGCCGCAACGTCGCCTTCGGTAGGCTGTTCTGTCATTATGGGGATTTCCAAATTGCCGTCGCCGTCGTAGTCGATACAGGGCACAAGGGCGGGACGGTAGGTCAAAATTGTTTCCTTGGCTACGTCGTCGTGGAAGGGAGCAACAAGCCGGTTTTCCTTAACGTAAAGCACCTCGGTCACAAGGCCTGCACCCTTAACACAGTCAAGGTAAACACAATAGCCGCCGTTTTGCATTTTAACAAGCACGGGGTCGTAATATGCAGTAACGTTACCGTCAATGGGTCGGGCGGCAAGCTGCGACACACCGCGGGGTGTTACGTCAAAGTACTTAGCCGTTGCGCTGCTGGCCGACAAATCAAGATAAACCGTTAAAAGGTCGGAGGAAAAGCCGTTATCAAGGTCGCAAAGTAAAAATGCGGTGTAGGGCTCCTCTATAAGACCCATAAGCGCGTTGCCGGTATACTCGTAAACCGAAACTGTTTTTTCAACGGCACCGTAAACGTTCCAGCCCACTATTATTTCCTTAACGCCGTCGGAATCCATATCGGTAAAATGTACCCTCTCCACGCCGCCTGCAACAATTTTGCCCTCGGCCGTTCTTTGCCAGACACCGTCATTAACACCGAGCACGGCAACGTGCATGGTTACGGTATTGTCCTCGCTGGTGCTGTAAAAGGCAACCGCCTCGTTTTGGCTGTCCCCGTCAAGGTCAACAAGGGTAATGGCGGCCTTGGTTTCTCCCGAAGCAGGGAATTTTAAGGAATACTTTCCACCCACCGCCTTTTCAAGTGCCTCCTGCACGGGCTGTAGCTCACCCGTAAGCTTAGGGGCCTTAAGCAGTGAGTCGGCATCGCCCCAAAAGGGACTGCAGCCGCAAAGAGTAACGCAGATAAAAAGGCATAATATTACTAAAAGGGTCTTAATTGCTTTTTTCATTCTGCTCACTCCTTTTTCAGTATTGCACAGTTATCCGATTATAATATATTTATACATATAGCATTATACCACGATATTATCAAAATGAAAACAATTATTTTTAAAATTTAAAAAAATTAAAAATTAATTAATATATAGAAAAATAAAAGCCTCCTGCAAGACCGATTTGCAGGAAGCTTAACAGATTTTATGCGGGAATAATAGACTTAATTTCCTTTACAAGCTTTGAATAAGCCGAGGAGGAAATTTGTCCCATGGGGATACCGCCCACACCGTACTGATAGCGTGAATCGCTTATCTGGTAGAAGGTAAGCACCGTAGCAGCGGAGCCGTCATGATGCTTCATAGTAACGGTAAGCTCGGGAGCCCCCGAAACCTTAACGGTGTTGTAGTCAAGGGCGGTAGTAGCAATAAATGCGGCGTAGAAGCTTTGGAATTCCTCAGACTCTACCTCTTTACCGTTGCACTTAATAATATAGCCCTCGTCGTTTTCCTCATCCTTCTTAAGGCTAAAGGAAGCGTCCACCTCGCCTTTAAGGTTAAATTCACTTACGTCACCTATGGATTCAAGAGCCATAAAGCCTAAATAGAAATCCTTTTCCTCATTATTAAGGAAGGCCATATTGGAAATGGTAACGGTACGAATCATACGGTCGGTGTCGGAAATGGTGTAGAAGCCGGTCTTCGATTTATCGGTTGCCTTAAAGGAGTAGCTGTGCTTTTCACCGCCCAGCTTAATTGTAATAACGATATCGGGCTTATCAAGACCGAACTCCTTAATGCTCTTGGACGACTTATCAAAGGAAACCACGCCTGAAGCCGAAACGCCGTCGCGGAAAACGTTTCTCATATCCTCAATAACACCGTCAGCTATTCTCACCTTCGGAGAGGTGCAAATATAGGTTGCATAGGTGCTGAAGCGGTTGTCCTTGTTTGGAACAAATACTAAGGGAGTTTTAAAGTTATTGCCCGAAACTGTAATGGAATCAAAATCGGCAAGCTTGCCATCTGCATCGAAATAGCGCTTGTTTTGCTCGTTTTTCTCTACGGCGGGAATAGCCGTGCTTACAGCAAGGTCAAGAGGCTCTACAAGGAAGCCGCTTAAGGTGCCTCGGTTTACAAGATAAATCTTTTTAGGCACGGTGGAAATGTGCAAATAAGCGTACTGGCCGCTTGGGTCTGCCTTACCCACGGTAAGGGTGAAGTTACCCATAACCGCATCGGTGGTTTCGACCTCAACTATAAGGCCGGAATCCTTAAGTCCGTACTGCTCTGCGGTATCCTCACTGTACTCATATTCGTTAAAAGCGGTAAAGCTTGCGGCATAGGAGGCAAGCTGAGACAAAGAGGTTGCATCTATAAGGCTTTTGTCATACCCCTCAAGAGTCCACACCTGCTTTGCCTCTCCCTTGTTATCCTCAATGGAGGAGGTAATAACCAAGGTGGCGCCGGGGTGCTTTATTGTAAGCTTTTTAAAGGTATTAACGTCAAGGGCCATTACCTGCTTAGGCTCAAAAACCTCCGGCTTATCTTCGGTAAGCTCGGGAATAAGCTTCACCACCAAAACGGTGGAGCCCACCAATACAGCAACGCAAAGAATGGCGGCAATTATCTTTTTGAGCAAAGAAAATTTGCCCGTTTTTTTCTTATCCTTATGCTCCACGGGAGCCGAAAACACGGTAGATGAAGCAAGCTCGTTGTTTTCGGGCTCGGTGGGTAATAAATCCTTTGGATTTTCCGACATTATTTGTTTCTCCTTTTAAAGAATATAACGAAGGCCAATACCAATACAGCTACGGGAATAACGCCTATAAATATCCATCTTACAGCGGTAGCCGAGGCGCTGGAAATAACGTAAAGCTCCTTGGTTGCATCAATGGTCTTGTTTTCGAAAATAAGCTCAACCTCGTTCATACCCGTAGCAAAACGCAACGCGTTAAGGCTTGTGCCGGTATAGTCAACGGTGGCGTAGCGCTCAACATATTCCTTAGAAATAAAGTCAATGCTGGAGAATGCAATAACGCGGCTGAAAATGCTCTTCTTGGCTTCGTTGTCGAAATCCTCCTCGGTAGAAATAATAGCACCTGAAAGCTTGCGCTTTTCAAGACTTTCGGGAAGCTCCTTGGAGGCATCGGTAGTAATCGGAACGATTACCGAGGTGCCGTTTGTTCCTATAATGGTTTGCGCGGTTCTGCCTGCATAGGTCTGACCGTTTTCATACATAGGAATGTTGTAGCCGCTCATATAAGCCTCGCTAACCTTTACGGGAGAAGAGGTTTGACCGTAGGAAATATAGGTAGCGTGGTCCTTGGGTAAATGAGCCTCGGGGTTGCTTTCCATTACAATTCCGCTTTCGGCGGCAATGCCCCATTCTCCAAGGAAGTTATAGAAGTTAGGAAGATTCTGATAGCCCGTGTCTCCGTAGAAAATAAGGGTTTTACCCAGCTTTCCGCCGTTGTCAAGGAATTCGCTGAGTGCGCTGAGCTCGTCCTTCGTAAAGTCCTTTTGAGGAGCGCAGATAATAACTGCGTCGTACTCATTGGGTATGGTATGAAGTATATCCTCGTTAATATCCTCAACAATAAAGTTATTAAGCTTTAATACACCTCTGTAATAATCAAAGGCGGCTGCCTTGCTGTGGGAAGCAATAAAGGCAACCTTTTTGGTTTCCTCGCTTATTACCGAAGCAACGGCGCTGGTCAGGGAGGTTTCAAGGCTGGAGCCCGTAATATAGTAATAATCGTAGCCGTATGCCGCCATACCCGAGGTGTCCTCAACGGTATAAATATCGGCAATGGTTAAAAGGCGGTAGTTATCAAGAGTAACCCCCTCCTTAGTGGTAAAGGTGCTGGTTACGAGTATATCACCGTAGTTAAAGGACTCGGGATATTTAGACACTATTTCAGCCATTTGGGTACCGTAAGGGTCCATATACACAACCGAAATATTATCGTTTAATTCAGCATAAAGCTCTAAAAAGCGAGTGGTTTGAGCATAATAATCCGAGGTAGATGCGGAATAGCTCATTTGGTTTGCGTAATATTCCATATAGCCGCCGTAGTATTCGCTGGGCGAGCTGGCAATTACGTAAATGGTAACCTTTTTATCCACCGTTTTAATATACTCCTTGTTTTCCTCACTGATGGAGTGCTTTTTGTCTGTGGTAAGGTCGTATTCAAGGTCAAATCTGTCAGCAAGGGCGCCGACAAGAAGGTTAAGAACTATTGCACCTGCAATTACAAGAGCAATTACTGCAACGGCATAGCCGCCGCGCTTAAATAAAAACTTGTTTTTCAGCCTATCCTTTTTGCTTCCGAAAACAGCCTTAAAAAGGCGGGGGAAGAATGCAAGGACTGCCTTTAAAATATTTAAAAAGCCGTTCATTTTTTCCGCCTCCTTAAGCCCATCTGCGCTTCTCTACCGAGCGCACAGAAAGGAATATGAATACCGCAATAACGGTAACGTAGTATACTATATCCTCTAACTTCAAAATACTGTCGGAAAAAGAGGTATATCTGTCAAGTAAAGCAAAGGCCGAAGCAGCCTTGGTAAGCGCCTCAATACCGATAAGCTCAAAAATGGACGAAACAAACATTATAACAATGTTTGCAACAATGGAAAGAACAGCGGCAAGGGCGGTGCTTTCGGTAAGAGAGGAAATGAAAATTCCTATAGCAATAAGGGTAGCGCCCAAAAGCATTGTTCCCAAAATAGCGTAAAGGAATAACAGCCAGTTAACGCTTGCGTGATAGGAAACAATAATCTGGAAAATAAGTAAGGGGGCGTTTGCTATGGCATAAATGGAAAGACAGGCCCAGAACTTACCCATAATAAGGCTCGTTACCGAAATAGGAGCGGTAAGAAGCACCTGATCAACCTTTTGGCGCTTATCCTCGCTTATGGTACGCATGGTAAGAAGCGGAATAAGGAAAACGGTTAAATAAAGAGGATACATAAAGGGAATTGCATATACGGTGGTACTGCCCGCCTCGTAAACGGCGGCAAACATAAGGCCCTCAATAGCAAAAAAGGCGGCGAAGAATACGTAGGAAATAAGAGAGGTAAAGTAGGCTCTCATTTCTCTTTTATAAATTGCACCCATTTATATTTCCTCCTTATCTTCATTATCATCAGAAGCGGCCGCATCCTCGGCTACATCCGACTCTTCCGTTTTATTAACGGGAGCCTCAAAATATCGGCGCATATCGTCCTCACCCGTAAGGCGAAGGAATATCTGCTCAAGGGTAAGCTCGTTACTGCGAAGGGAAAGAATAACCTTTCCTCGCTCTGCAAGGCGCTTTGAAACCTCAGCTCGTATATCACAGCCCTCACTCGGCTCAATGTGATAATCCCTGCTGCCCGTTTCAAGCTCACCTAAGCAGGAAACGCTCTTTACGTCCTTAACGCTGTTAAGCACAGCGATAACGTCGTCCTCTCTGCCTATAATTCTCGCAACAAGCGAATGGTCGTCGGAAAGATTTTTGGATAAATTTTCGGCAGTATCGTCGGCAATAATGTGACCGCGGTTAATAATAATAACACGCTTACAAACAGCTTGTACCTCCGACAAAATGTGAGAAGAAAGAATAATGGTGTGGTTTTTGCCCAGCTTAGTAATAAGGTCGCGGATTTCAATAATCTGCTTGGGGTCAAGACCAACGGTAGGCTCGTCCAAAATAAGTACGTCGGGGTTGCCGACAAGGGCGGCGGCAATGCCTACACGCTGACGGAAGCCCTTGGAAAGGTTTTTAATAAGCCTTTCGGAAACCTCGGTAATGCGAACAAGCTTTATAATCTCATCAATGTGCGCCTTTTTGGGGAAACGCACCTTTTTAAGGTTATAAATAAAGTAAAGATATTCCCTTACCGTCATATCAAGATAAAGGGGCGGAATTTCGGGAAGATAGCCGATTCTCTTTTTGGCAAGCTCAGGGTCACTCATAATATTGTAACCGTCAATTTCTACACTTCCCTGAGTAAGAGAAAGATATCCGGTAAGAATATTCATAATGGTAGATTTACCGGCGCCGTTGGGGCCCAAGAAGCCTACGACCTCTCCCTTGCTGATGTGGAAGCTGGCGTCCTTGACTGCAAGATGAGTACCGTACCTTTTGCTGAGTCCGGAAACTTTAATCATTTAGGGACACTCCTCTGTTTTTTTAATCCTTTACAGTTTACTATACAAATTAACGACAATTGTAAACAAACTATAAATTGTTATACGGAAGTATTATATATTATTTGCTCGCGAATAGCAAGTATTTTTAAAATCAAATAAAAAAACACTTGACAACCTTAAATCTTGTTGTTATAATATCAAAGTCGCGATAAGTGACGAAAAAATGGCGATATAGCTCAGTTGGCTAGAGCACGCGGTTCATACCCGCGGTGTCGTAGGTTCAAGTCCCACTATCGCCACCATATTCGGCCCGGTGGTCAAGAGGCCTAAGACACCGCCCTTTCACGGCGGTAACACGAGTTCGAATCTCGTCCGGGTCACCAACAAAAAACGCACTTTTGTCTACGACAAAGGTGCGTTTTTTGAATGATGTTTGCCTTCGGCAAATGATGTCGTTTTACTAATGATGCCGCTTACGCTAATGATGTCGGCTTCGCCTAATGTTTTGTGGCAAACATCGCATCATTGCGGAACGCAGTGGAGCAACATCATATTTGCAAAGCAAATGCATCATATCGCCGCAGGCGATGCATCATTGCATACTTTTAGTCTTTCTTCCCTAAATTTTGCTCCGTTTAGGTTGTCTTTCGCAGAAGCGAGATTCCAACAAAAAACGAGTCTTTCGACTCGTTTTTTATTTACATATTTCCACCCTTGAGCCGTCCTTGTACACGGCTACGTAGTCGAGGTGCTTGTATTCACCGTTTTCGGTTTTGCTAACCATTCTCGAATAAATATAACAGGGAGCGCCGTTATATACGTCGTCTCTTTGATAGCTGTAGCGTGTATAAAGCTTTAAATGCTCGTCGTAGTCACCAAAAGCGTTTATTAAATTATGATAAGCCCTTGTTAAGCCTATTTCAGAATTACCGTATGGGTCGCCTTCAAGAGTATCGTCGGTTTCAGAGGATATCCCCGCATCAATATCGGGGCCCTCGTCAAAATCGGCAGGGTTAACCCTTTTACCGCAGGCGCAAAGGGACAGTACCGTTATTAAAGCAAGAAGTAACAGAATTATGCGCTTCATAGTTTCCTCCAAATTTTCTTTACATCATAATATATAGCATATCTAAAAAAACAAATCAACTCAAACTTAATTTGCATTGTTGTAAAATTGCAATTTATATGTTAAAATCAGTTTTAGATTATACGTTTAAGCTTAGAGGTGTATTATGAGCGGAAAGCTTTATTTAGTGGGAACTCCCATAGGAAATTTAGGCGATTTATCTCCGAGAGCAGCCAAAACCCTTACCGAGGTAGACTTTATTGCCGCCGAGGATACAAGGGTAACCGTAAAGCTGCTCAATCATTTAGGCATAAAAAAGCCTATGCTTTCTTATTACGAGCATAACAAAAAGGAGCGCGGCGGCGAAATTATTACCCGACTGTTAAACGGAGAAAGCTGTGCCCTTGTTACCGATGCGGGTATGCCTGCTATTTCCGACCCCGGAGAGGATATGGTAAGGCTTGCCTATGAAAACGGTATTGCCGTTGAATCGGTTCCTGGCCCCAGCGCCGTAATAACCGCCCTTGCCGTTTCGGGAATGCCAAGCGGCAGATTTACCTTTGAGGGCTTCCTTACAATGAATAAGCCGGGCAGACGCGCTCACTTAAGCGAATTAAAAACCGAAAAACGAACCATGATATTTTACGAAGCCCCCCACAAGCTGCTTAACACCCTGAAGGATATGCTGAACACCTTCGGAGACAGAGCTATTGCCCTTGTCAGGGAGCTCACCAAAATTCACGAGGAGGTTATCCATACCACCCTTTCCGCCGCTATTGAAAAATATACCGAAACCCCTCCCAAGGGCGAATTTGTAATAATCGTTACGGGAGCAGAAGCAGAAGAACGTGTTTACACCCCCGATGAGGCAATACTCCTTGCAAAACAGTTCTGCGAGGAGGGCGACGCCCCTTCTGTTGCGGCAAAAAAGGCGGCTGAAATCACAGGCCTTAAAAAAGGCGATATATATAAAGGTATGTTAAATTAAAAAATAACGGTATTGAAAAAATAAAACGGACGCTCCGAAGAAGCATCCGTTTTTTTCTTAATACCGTCAGCCGTTTAATTTATGCTATGGGTGAAGCGCCGATTTTTTTTAAATAAGCCTCGCTTTGCTTATAATCATCAGCTACAACAAATATAATAATATCGTTATACTCATAAAACAGTCGGTGCTGAATTTTATTGTATTCGGAATTATAAAGCATTCCGAAGGAAGCGGCAGCCGTCTTCACGGCAGAGCTTATGCCGTCGATAACCGTTTGCTTATTTGCGTTATCCTTTAAGGTAAACACGGCAACGCACAAATACTTTTCTTCTGTATCGCAAAGCCTTACCGAGCATTCGTCAAGTAAATTTCCGTCAAAATTAAAGCGATTTTCGATATCGCCCTTGCTTACCTCGTAGGTTTCGGCATTTTGTAAACACAGCCCCGACAGATGCTCGCTTATTTCTGACACCGTCAGCGCTTTTTCGTTTTTACAGCCGTTAAGGGAAAAAAGAATAAGCAGTGCGACAAGCATCAGGGCAACTGTTTTTATTACCTTCATGGTTATCTACTCCCAAAATTTTTGCTTTTGTTGGAATCATTCTAACACATCTTTTGTAGAAAGTAAACAAAAAAACAGTTATTTTGTGTGAAAAATTTTTCGAAAGTCTCGCCTTTTGGTTTACATAACATTGTTAACAGATTATTGTTTTCAACGGCGTTATTCAAGTTATGAACCGTGTTATGAACATTTAACCAACGATTTCATCGCGTTTTTCGTGATTTTTAATTAATTTTGTTAAAAAGTATGTTCATAACTTTAATAACTTTTTCGGTTACAAGGTTTACATAACTCCATTTTTCATCAATTTTGTAATAAATCTGTAACCTTTTTTTACTTGACAAGTCTTAAATAACTCAAATCATAATATAAAGCAACGCATACAAAAGCTTTGGGTCGGTTTTCTCCCCTGCAAGCAAAAGCAAAACCCCTAAAAGCAGTAAACGGTCGGGGTCGTTTTTCACCGCATCAAAGCGTATAAGCTTCATTACGTCAATAGGCGATTCTGCCACATCCTCCCTTTTGGTGCCCTGCTGCGCCGCCTTTTTTCTGTATACCTCGTTCATTTTTCTGACCCGCTCAACGGCATCCTGCTTTTGTTTTTCAAAATCGGTCATATTATACCTCCTTAAAGAAATCCGTCGAGCAAGCCGCTGTCGGTAAGATAGGGCGCTATTTCCAAAAGCTTCAGTATTTTTACGGCGGTATCCACCTTTTTCTGTCGCGGCGGACTTAAATGAGGCTTCAGCGCCAAAAGCAGACGTTGATTTTCACTCACACCCGAATTTTTAAATCTGTTTATAAGCGACGTTATTTTGGCTATATCGGGCGCCTCCTTTTTAGGCTCCTCCGCAGCCTCCCCAAAAAGGCTTTTTGCCATTTCCCCTATACGATTCATACTTTGAGGGTCGCTGAGTATTTCGTTAAGCTTTTCCGACAGCTCATCCACCTATCATTCCGCCCCTTTTCAGCATTTCCATTAACTTTTTCGCCTGCTCGCTCTTTAAAAGCTGTTTGCAGGCCTCCTCGTTTTGCAACAGTCCCTTTATTCTTTTCACGTCCTCCTCCTTTAAGCTTTTCATAAGCTCCTGAGCGTTACCGCTGCGAGCTTTTTCAATAATCGTATCTATATTATATTCCATAACAATTCACCCCCTAAAAAATATGAAAAATAAGGAGAGTTTATAACCTATGCGAATTCTTGTTTTTTCCGATACACACAGGGCTGTATTGCGCCTTGAAAAGGAAATTTCCCGTTATCCCGATATACGCCATATATTTTTCCTTGGTGATATTGTAAGCGATGCCGAGGACGTGCGGTGCAATTTCCCCGATAAAATTTTCCATATTGTTTCGGGCAACTGTGATTTTTCAGCCTCCTACCCCACCTTTGGCACCGAAACAATAGAAAATATACGAATTTTTTACTGTCACGGCCACCGTTTGAACGTAAAATACGGCTTGGAAAAAATAAAGGAAGCCGCCCGTGAGCAAAACTGTACCCTTGCGCTGTTCGGACACACCCATTGCTCATTAGAAGCATATGACGACGGGCTTTATATTGTTAATCCCGGCTCCCTTTGCTCCTCCCGCGACGGAAGAAGACCCTCCTACGCAATTATCGACCTTACACCGCAGGGAATTTGCACCAAAACCGTATTTATATAAGCAAAGACGAAAAACCTCCCTTTAAAATCAGGTTCGGATTATTCGTGTTTGCTTAAAAAAAAGCCCAAGTGAAAAATCACTTGGGCTTTTCAAATATAAAAGGTGATTAGAAATTAAAGCTCGGGGCCTGCCTTAACAAGTGCCTTACCTGCATCGTTGCCGGTGTACTTGTCAAAGTTTTTAACGAAACGACCTGCAAGGTCCTTAGCCTTCTTATCCCATTCTGCAGCATCGGCATAGGTGTCTCTGGGATCGAGAATACCGGAGTCAACACCGGGAAGTGCGGTAGGAACAGAAAGGTTGAAGTAAGGAATGGTCTTGGTTTCAGCCTTAAGAATAGAGCCGTCAAGGATAGCATCGATAATACCTCTGGTATCCTTAATGGAAATACGCTTACCGGTACCGTTCCAGCCGGTATTTACAAGGTAAGCCTTAGCGCCGCTCTTTTCCATCTTCTTCACTAACTCTTCAGCATACTTGGTGGGGTGAAGCTCTAAGAAGGCCTGACCGAAGCAAGCAGAGAAGGTAGGAGTAGGCTCGGTAATTCCGCGCTCGGTACCTGCAAGCTTAGAGGTAAAGCCCGAGAGGAAGTAGTACTGTGCCTGCTCAGCGGTAAGAATGGAAACGGGAGGAAGAACGCCGAAAGCATCGGCAGAAAGGAAGATAACGTTCTTAGCATCGGGTGCTGCGGAAACGGGACGAACAATCTTCTCAATATGGTCAATGGGGTAAGAAACACGGGTGTTCTCGGTTACGGAATCGTCAGCGAAATCGCACACGCCGTTTTCATCAACGGTTACGTTCTCAAGAAGTGCGTTTCTGCGGATAGCAGCGTAAATGTCGGGCTCAGATTCCTTGTCAAGGTTAATAACCTTAGCATAACAGCCGCCTTCAAAGTTGAATACGCCGTTGTCATCCCAGCCGTGCTCGTCGTCACCGATAAGGAGACGCTTGGGGTCGGTGGAAAGGGTGGTTTTACCTGTACCTGAAAGACCGAAGAACAATGCGGTATTCTTGCCCTCCATATCGGTATTGGCGGAGCAGTGCATAGAAGCCATACCGTTAAGGGGGAGGTAGTAGTTCATCATAGAGAACATACCCTTTTTCATTTCGCCGCCGTACCAGGTGTTAAGAATAACCTGCTCGCGGGAGGAAATGTTAAATACCGAAGCGGTTTCGCTGTTAAGACCTAATTCCTTATAGTTTTCAACCTTAGCCTTGGAAGCGTTGTAGGAAATAAAGTCGGGCTCGAAATTCTCAAGCTCCTCAGCGGTAGGATTAATAAACATATTCTTTACAAAATGAGCCTGCCAAGCAACCTCCATAATGAAACGTATAGCCATTCTGGAGTCAGCATTTGCGCCGCAGAATACGTCTACAACGTAAAGCTTCTTACCCGAAAGCTGCTTAGTAGCAATATCCTTTAATACAGCCCAAGCTTCCTCGCTGCAGGGATGGTTGTCGTTCTTGAACTCATCACTGGTCCACCAAACGGTGTCCTTGGAATTTTCGTCCATAACGATAAACTTATCCTTAGGAGAACGACCGGTATAAATACCTGTCATAACGTTTACGGCGCCAAGCTCGGTAACCTGACCCTTTTCGAAGCCCTCAAGAGAAGGATCGGTTTCAGCAGCAAAAAGCTCTTCATAGGAAGGATTGTGAATAATTTCCTTCACACCGGTAATGCCGTACTTACTTAAATCTAAGTTTTTCATAAAACTACCTCTTTTCCTTTGTTTACATTATTTTATCATAATTTTGCCGAAAAATTCCTTCGGCAACGGGGAAAAGCTTACACAAAAGCCAAATTCTCCCTAATTATGAGCCAATTATAACATAGAGAGAATAAAAAATCAACGATATTTATTTAACAAACCTTAAAATCGGCGGAATACACTAAAGCGGCTTAAAAACCTTTATTCCTTTACAAAAAAATCACAATTATATTCATACCTTTACAAAATATTAACATAAAAACCCTTGACCTTAAAGCATAAAAGACGGATAATATATTTAATATATTTGTAATTAAATTAATAATTAATCAAGGAGCGAAAAATGGAACAATTTGACACCAAGGAATATTGGGCACGCCTTTTTTCCGCCCTCCCCCTGCCCAAATCCGAAATCAAAAACTGGGTAAGCACCAACGTTGCCCCCTTTAAGGAGCTTATGTCCTACTATAAATGCGCTATGATGGAGGTTGAAACCAAATTCCGCGTGCTTAGCGAGGAACTGTCGCTGGAATACGACCGCAACCCCATCGAAACCATTAAAACCCGTCTTAAGTCGGTGGAAAGCATAGGCGATAAGCTCAGCAACCTAAACCTGCCCATTACCGTCCAAAGCATTGAGCAAAACCTTAACGACGTTGCAGGCGTCAGGGTAATTTGCGGCTTCCCGTCGGATATTTACACACTTGCCGATGCCTTTTTACGTCAGGACGATATTACCCTTATCGCCAGAAAGGATTATATTGAAAATCCCAAGGAAAACGGCTACAGAAGTCTGCACCTTATTGTCGAAATCCCCATTTTTCTCCACGACGAGAAAAAGCATATGCGGGTTGAAGTACAGTTTAGAACGATTTCCATGGACTGGTGGGCAAGCCTTGAACATAAAATACGATACAAAAAGGACGTAACCGTTACCGACGGCATTGCAGCGGAATTAAGGGAATGCGCCGAGGCAGCGGCAACGCTGGACAAAAAAATGGAAAGCATTCAAAAGCGTATATATGACAAAACAGATTAAAATAACGGAAGTGTCTTTATGAACAAAACTACCAGAAACGTTTTAATTGGCGCAGGTATTGCGGTGGCAGGTGCCGCCGTAATCGGAGTGGTTCACCATTATACCACCAAATATTTAATGAAGCTTGCTCTTAACCGCGAGGGCCCCAAGGCCACCGTAGAGCGCGCCGAAAAAATAATGTCGTCGGGCGATTTATCCCAAACCCTTGAAAAGCTTATGGATGCCGCCAAGGCATTAGAGGAAATAGAGCACGAAACAATTGAAATCACCGCCGACGACGGCACCGTACTCGTTGGCCATTGGTTCCATAAAGAAACCGACAAACGGGCAATAGTCGCAATGCACGGCTGGCGCTCTAACTGGTCACGGGATTTCGGTACCATTGCGCCCTTTTGGCTGAGCAATGATTGCTCGGTGCTTTTTGCCGAACAGCGCGGTCAGGGTAACAGCGGCGGCGAGTATATGGGCTTCGGTCTTTTGGAGCGTTTTGATTGCAGGGATTGGGTAAACAAGGTAAACGAGCTGACAGAGGAAGGTCTCCCCCTTTATCTTGCAGGCCTTTCAATGGGAGCAACCACCGTGCTTATGACCGCAGGCTTTGCTCTTCCCGATAATCTAAAGGGCATTATTGCCGACTGCGGCTTCACCTCTCCCCACGCAATATGGGAGCACGTAGTTGAAAACAACCTAAAGCTCCCCTTCGGCTTATACAGTCGTGCTGCAAAGGATATTTTCGAGGACAGGGTACAAATCCCGTCCGATTCCTATTCCACCCTGCTTTCCCTTCAAAGCTGTAAGGTTCCCGTGCTGTTTATTCACGGCACCGACGATAACTTCGTGCCTATTGAAATGACCTACGAAAACTATAAGTCCTGTGTCAGCGAAAAGCACCTTTTCGTCGTCCCGGGCGCAGAGCACGGCACAAGCTACCTCATAGACAAGGCTGGCTACGAAAAAGCAGTAACAAAATTCTTTAAAGCCTACGATTAAAACAATAAAAAAACCGTTGCAATGCGAGACTTCTTATAAGGAAGTCTCGCAGTTTTATTCGCCTTGCGGCGAGTTCTATTGCTAAAGCAGTGATATTCGGCTAATGCCGAGTGGTATTTGCTTCGCAAGTTTTGTAGGCGAATAAAATATCACTGAAACCGTAAGGTTTTAATATCACTCTTTTAGAAATATCTCGCTGTTGGCGAGGTATTCTAAAAGAATATCACTCCGACAGAGTCGGAATATCACTTGAAAGACTATCATTTTTTATGTATAATGGTATTCTATGTAATAATATTAATTGTTTTTTGTTATTTAGATGAAATTGAAGTGTTAAATAAATTATATTATAATATTTCCGTAAAAAAGCACGACTCTACGCTTCGTTTGTTTCAAAGTTTCACCATGTAAATTATAATAACTTTGAAAGGAGCTGATTAATTATGGATCAAATTAAAATCGGAAGTTTTATTGCCTCGCTAAGAAAAGAAAAGAATATGACGCAACTTGATTTAGCAAACAAATTAGGTATATCAGATCGAACAATATCTAAGTGGGAGAATGGCAGAGGTCTTCCTGATTTATCCTTAATGAAGCCTCTATGTTCAGAACTATCTATATCAATCAATGAACTATTAAGCAGCGAAAAAATAACTGAAGACGAAGTTTGTAATAAGACAGACGAAAATGTTATCAATACTCTTAACTATACAAAAAATAAAATCAAGCATACAAAAATAATTTTCTTCTTGACTTTATTTGGTGTTATTTCTATATTAGCCATTTTGGTCATTTGTTTTTCTGTTGATGTCGGAAGAATGAGAGATAACAAACCTGTAGTTTTTAGTACGTGGGGTTTTGATTATGCGCCCCCAGTAGACCTTAAACAAGAAAAATTGGAATATGCTATAAAGGATTACCTAATATCAATAGGAGATACTGAGCAAAAGGACGATAAGAACGTTAAGACTTTCGTTGCATTTAAGACATATCTTATTGAGGAAAAAAGTAATGAGTACTCTGTATATGCATGGGTATTACAAGAACAGTGTTACCTTGAAATTAATGATATTATGAATTATAGCAGCTTCTCCGCTCCATATAAATTCACATTGCAAAAAAACGAATCCTATGATGCTTATTCTGTTGTAGATTCTAATCATCCTCGTGACGGTTCTTACTATTCAGAAGATATTAAAACTATATTTCCTGATTACGTAATAAAGGAAATGAATTTAGCACATAAAGACGGAACTATTGAAAGACTTCAACTCCAAATTGAAGATCAGGTGCAACTATATTTCCATCAAGAATATTATCCATTTGTATATTAAAAAATTGAGGCAAGGAAAATATCCTTGCCTCAATTTCAATTAATATGAATTAAATAGTGATAAGTTTGATATTCTATTCACCCGGAGCATATGCCTTCGCAGTGATATTCGGCTAAAAGCCGAGTGGTATTGCCTTCGGCAGTTTTGGGGCGAATAAAATATCACTAAAACCGTAAGGTTTTAATATCACTCTTTTAGAAATATCTCGCTGTTGGCGAGGTATTCTAAAAGAATATCACTTTCTTTGAGATAGGTAAAAGGGTTTTAGGTTCTCCTAACAAGTGGGAACTGCCGTACAAGTTCCCTGCTTGTTCCGGTATAAGACAAAAATAAAAGATGCACGAAATTTTCGTGCATCTTTTTCTGTCCTTAGCAACTCTACGCCTTGCAACGGATTTTTTTCTTAAACGTAATTACGGTTCATACGCAACTCGTCTTCTTTTGGGCTAAGCCTTCATTTTCAGCAATCTTTCAACAGAAGAAGCAAATAAGCGGTTTCTCTCCTGTCGGAAAAAACGTTCAAGGGAACGGTCGGAGGCTTCAACGTTTTTAAGAGTTTTGTCCACAGTTTCAATATACCTTTCAAACCCTTCCTTTAAAAGGAAATGAACAATCATAATTTCTTTATTGTCGCCTTCTTTAGCAAAAAGCTCCTCGGTTTCACTCATAAAAGCATCAAAAAGTCTTCGTTCCAAATTAATGCCCTTTGCCGCCGAAAGCCTATCCTTATGCCGCAAATATAATTTGTAAAGAGCTAACCTTTGATTGTTTTTAATGCCTTTTTGGAAAAGAAGAATTTCTTTTTTAACCGATTCGTTTTGCGACCATTGGTGAATTATGTCTACAACGGTCGCCTTTCCTTCGTAAAGCTCGTTCTTTACTTCAAGAAAGCTTCTTCTGCCTGCATCTATAAAGGCGGAACGCTTATTTTTTGCTCTGATATCCGAAAAATGCTTATCGTGGATTCTTTGACGCAAATTCTGTAAAGCCTTATTTAAAATATTTGAATGTATCGCCATATCATCGGTTGCCATACTTTGCAATCTTTCAACAAAGCCCTCACCTATGGAACGGCGTATAATTCCATCCTCTATGGAACGGAAAACAATGCTTTCGCCAACCTCACCCTGTCTTCCGCTTCTGCCTCGGGTTTGTTGTTCGGTTCTCAGCTCCAAGAAAAAGCTGGTGCCTATAACACAAAGACCGCCCGAAGCAACAACCTTCTCCTTTTCCATTTCAACCAAAAGCCTGTTTTTCTCAAGAAGAGCATAGTATTTTTTGTAAAGCGGAGATTCCTTCTGTTCCTCGGTGGGAACGGCATAAATAAGCTCCTCAAGTCCCGTTACGTCAACACCCATATTTACAAGCTCTCTTCTCGTTTTAATCTCAGCATTGCCGCCCAATTTAATGTCAGTACCGCGATTAATTATAAAGGTTGCAACAAGAACGGAATTCATTTCGCCCGAAAGAGCAATTATATCGGTTGAATCGTCACTGTTTTTTGCGTTAAGCACCTTGTGTTCAATACCAACCGCCTTAAGACGCCGTGAATATTCCTCCGATTCTTCAACAGTTTGAGTAATTATAAGTATGGGCTGCCCCTTTTGGTGCTTTTCAACAACCGTTTCAAGAATGGCCGCCTTCTTGGCTTCCTCGTTCATAAATACGGGGGACTGCAAATTTTCTCTTATGCAGGGAGCAAAGGGCGGTATTGCTACGTAATCCAAATCGTAAATTTCTTTAAACTCTTTCTTAAAGCTTGCCGCCGTAGCCGTAGTTCCGCAAACTCGGTCAAATCTGTTAATTAAATCCTTTACACAGGTAGAATTAAGTACAGTACGACCTGTTGAAAGCTCCTTTTGAGCTCGCGAAACGCTTAAATCGTTAAGCCTTGCCAAAAAGTACTCGTACATCGGCGAAAAATCCGCAAAGATACCGTTTTGTGTATTTTCATATACGGGTACTCCCTTTTGAAGGTGGTAATCAACACCTCTTTCAAAATGGTTACAGCAAAGAAGCGCAACCGTCAGAGCCTCCTCTATCTTGCCGATTTTTTCAATGTCGGCAGGCGAATCATAGGAAACTCCGAAGGCCCTTTCAATATACCTGCATACACCCTGCTTTAAATCGATCCTTTTCGATTCATACGAATAGCAATCTTCATCAAACGCAAGCTCCTGTGCAAGGCGGTACGCAATTTCACAAATTTCTACAACAGTGCTATCACCCGTATTCTTAACCAAATCGTAGGGTCTGACGGCCTCATCAACAATAACGCTGTCTATTTCATCTATAATTGCACAGCCGAGCTTCATATCCTCCCTCTTGAAATCAACCTCCAATTCGCTTTCAAGCTGTCCGAATATTAATTGTCTTACCGTAATATAGGTAACGTCAGCCTGCTGCTTTCCGTTTCTTTTATAAAACTGCTCAAAATATTCAATATGCTCACTGCTCATACCTAAAAGGCTGTATACACCGTGCATCCATTCATGGTTACGTTTTGTAAGGAAGGGTGAGCTGTCAAGCACAAAAACCTTACGGCCGAAAATATAGTTTAAAAACGCCACAAGAACGATAGTATAGGTTTTGCCTTCTCCGTTTAAAATTTCGGCAACCTTACCGTCGGCCATAGCCGCGGCGCCCATATACTGAACGTAATGATGCCTATATCCCAAAACCCTGAAGCCCGCCTCGCTTGCAAGCGCAAAGCATTCACTGGCCAAGGCCAAAAGCTTTTCTCTTTTTGCTCTCGCTTTAAGCGATAAAGCGTGCTCCTTTATTTCCGCGTTTGTAAGCTGACTGAAATCGAAGGCCGACACCCTTTCGGCAACCGAACGGTAGGCCCTTTCCTGTAGGCTGTTGTTTTCGCGCGAATATTGATGATAATAGCTTATATATCTTGTTTCGTCTTCCTCTGCCCCTTCTTCTCCCTTCGTATCCATCATTTTTTTATACGCCGTAAATTCGTCAAGCGTTGCGCCGTCATATTCATCCACGACAGCTCTTAACGCCTCTATATATTCACAAGAAAAATATGTGTTTATAAACTCGGTAACAACGCTAAAGTCGCAGGTCGCAAAAAGAAGCTCCGCAATTTTTTTAGCCGTTCTGACCGTTTGTGTGGGCTGATGCATTTTGCCCAGCTTCTGCGCCTCTTTAAACCAATAAACCGCCCTCTCGCCTTGCTCGCCCTTAGCCAAATCCCTTGCATAATTCAAAACTCGTATTTTTTTCTCAGCATTAGCTTCATCTCGGCTCTCAAAGGCATCTCCCGAGGTTTCGTTAAAACACTTTAAAACTTCTTCATAGGAAGCGTACAGCTTTTCACCGTATTCGTTTAAATGCTGCAACGCTTCAATATACGCGTTCAGAATAAAGGTCCTGACAAGAGGCAGCCTCGCACGTTTCATCACTCTCTCGCAAAGGCTTATTACCGAACGGTACGCCTTCATATTCATATATATTGTTGCCACAATAAAATAAATGCTGTAAACGAAGACCTCGTTATCGTCGTTTTCAAAAATCGGAGCTTGGTCGATAAGGTCGTTCATAGACTCAAAAATCCGCATAAATTCAGCAATATCACGATTGTAAAAAGCATCCGTTGCCGCCAAAGCCTGCAATAATAAATAGGATTCCTCATCCTCTTCATCGAAGCCTCCCTCTTGCTCCTTTTCGGCGCGAAAGGTTTCAAGAAATCCGTAAAGGTCCTCTTTGGAAAGGCCCAGAAGCTGCTCAATATCAAAAAACCGTTCTCCGCTTCCGACGCCGCTCAGAAACATACTCTGGCTTTCTTGCGAAAAATTATAAAGCAATTCCGTTTCCACGTTGCTTGCCACCAGCTTTGTTAAGGTGATAAAGGCGGTCATGGCAGTTTTAATATACTCTTCACACAAGCAAAGGGTATAATCGTCCTCAGAAACCATATCCTCAACAGCTTCGGAGCAGTATTCCGTGGAATACTTACTTTCATAGTTGGCCAAGGCCTGCTTTATTATATCTAAATCAAAATTTTCTTTGTCGTTGGAATACTGTCTTAAAACAGCAATAATCTGCGCCGCCTCGCAGAAGCCCATATTGTTTAACGCCGTCTCAATACTGCAGCAAAGCTTTGAATAGGTATGGCTGTTTACACAAATTTTGGCTACGTTTTCCAATACGACGCTGAGGCAATTATATATAATAAAGTAATTTTCGGGATAGGTGCTCGTAACAATTTTAGCAATAAGAGGCTCTACGCTTACGCTTCGTGACATAATATCCACGTCTAACCAACGAAGCTTATCAAGCTTCATTACGAGGGACCAGTCATTAATACCACAGCTTTTAAGAGCCTTGCGAAAATTACCCTCCGATATTCTGGGCACGGCAATATAAGAGGCAACCAATAAAATCTTGATTTCCTCCTCACTCAGGCTTTCCATACTGAACAGGTATGAAATTTGGCTCATTATTTTGTCCTTTAGCTGCATTCCTTCATTGCCGCGCAAGGAAAGATACTGCGGTATTTCTTCGGGATGAACACCCATTTCACGCGATAAAACCGACGCCGTAAGCTCGATTGTTTTGGTGTGACCGCCGATTCCGGAAAAGAAATTGATTAAATGCGGATAAAGAAGCTCCTTGTCTTCTTCATAAGCATAGGGGTAGTAATGATAAAAAAGCTCTAAAAGATGCTCGTCCTTCATTCTTCCCAAATTAATTACAGGGAAATATTCGGAATAACCTCCTGCCTCCTCCTGCGTAATAAGTACAATTTTACAGCTTAAAGATAATAAATTTTGACAAATAAATTCATCGGGAGCCGCTTCAAATTTCACATCGGGAACAATTAACAGATTTTTTTCATCCAACTTTTGAAGCAGGCGGAATTTTTCCTTAATAAGCTCGTTACCCTCTAAAGCTTCAAACACCTTTTGGTTAACGTTTCGAAATTCAAGCTCTGACAGTATAAAATCTCTCAAACCGTTTGTTTCGTTGTCAACTACAACAACGTTTTCGTAGCTGTGCAGCTCGGCAAACTTTTTTATGGTGCTTTTTTTACCGAAACCAAAAAGCTCCTTAAGAATAATAACGTTGTTTTCCCTAAGCTTTTGGTCAATGCTTTCCAAAATCTCGTTTCGGCTGTTTTCTACAAAAAAGCCGGTTTTGGCAATTTTCAGTCCGTCAATTTGCGGAATATTAACGTCGAAGGGCTTTTCCGGATTGCCCTCTCTTCTCTTTTGCAAAAGAATGGTTGCTCTTTTTACAACGGTGTCAATGCCGCTTTCCTCAACAAAGGATTCTTTTCTTTCTATTAAATTTCCGAATGCAAAGGAAACGTGATTGATTAAAAACTCAAACCCGCTTGTATATGGCTTATCGGTAATTTTATATACCAAAATATTAAGCTTTCCTTCATCCTCAAGAGCTCGCGCGGTAATAACCTCGTTTTTTACGTACCCCTTTTTCATTGAACTTTCACTGATTATAACGATAAAAACCTCGCAGCATTTTATGGCTTCAATACACTCGGAAGAAAAATCGGAAACACAATTTTCATCAGAATCCCAGCAGTTAATACCTGCCTCCTGCAATTTTTCCACCAATGCATTTTTTACGTCTCGGTCTGCACCCGTCCAACTTACAAAAGCTTCCACTTTTCCTTTTCTCCTTCGGTTTTTCATTTTACTGTACAATATATTGTATAGTATCATAAAAAACAGTTTTTTTCAACAATATTGTACTCTGCACGCCATAAGCAAACACGAATAATCAGCGAATAAAAAAAGGTTTATATTCATACAATTTAACAATGATTGTAGTTTGTTGAAGCCGATAAAAGCGCTTCGTCCGTCTGCTTTTCAAGCGGACTCGGCAAAATTAAATTTTCCGATTTGATTTTGCACAACAACTATTATAAAACTCTTGGGAGTTGATTGTATGAAAATTACTTCCCGCGACAGGGCGGTTATGCTGGGCGAATACATTGTTGAAACGGGCGCAACGGTAAGAAAGGCGGCAAAGGTTTTCAACGTAAGTAAATCAACGGTACATAAGGACGTAACCGATAGGCTGAAACACTCTGTGCCCAGCCTTTATAACGAGGTGCGAATTGTTCTTCAGAAAAACAAGGATGAAAGACACATCCGCGGCGGTATAGCAACAAAGCAAAAATATTTATTGGGTAAAAAGCAATAAAAAAGCAAGCCGCAGGAAAATACACGCTGGCGCGTGATGAGATACAGCCCCAAAGGGGCTGATGATATGCGCCTACGGCGATGATATACACGCGTACCGCGTGATGATATGCCAAGCCTGCGGCTTGGATAAAAAACAACACCCCGCTCGTCGGGGTGTTGTTTTTATGCGAAAGACTAACCAAAAGTAGTATAAGTTGGGGTAAAAAAGACTAAAAGTAGTGTAAACCTACTGTCGCATCAGAAAATTGTGAGCTTCAGTCAGCAGCCTTTTTGAACTCTCGAACTGAAACACTGATATAGCAGTTTCATAATCCATTAAATGCACACTACTTAACTCTGCCTCCTGTGCAGTTGGTACTTGGTCGGAATATTCAGCTAAAAAGTATACTATATGCTTCAACCTTGCTTCACCATTACGCATAAAGCTGTGCGTATCCTCAGTTCTAAAACCGTCGATCAACCGGACAGTCAAGCCTGTTTCCTCTGAGATTTCGCGTAAAGCGGTTTCTGTTTCACTTTCTGTTCCTTCTATATGACCTTTAGGGAATCCGTATATTCCTTCATTGGAACGGATAATTACATATTTTATTGTACTGTTCTCGCATTTGTAAACAATGGCACCGCAGGATTTTTCTGTTATCATTTCGTGTTCTCCTTTGCGGTGTTGATGGAGGAGATGAGCATTCTGCGAATCGATCCGCAATCGTGCAATACAGTTTTTGCGACATCATCAGAGATAATGCTCGCTTTTTGTGCGATTTCAATCCAGTATTCTGTTTCGTAGCACTCTTTTAAGGCAATCTGCAATTTAGCGATAAAATCGGGACGGCTGTGCGCGTATTTCGCTTCACGGATATTTGCTCCGATACTCGTGCCGCTTCTTTCAAGCTGATTAGATAAGGAATAGTGTCCCTTGATGTTATCGGTCAGCTTCAATATTTGAATTGCAAATTCTGTTGACATATCCGCAAGCCGATTTTGTTAACTCTTGATAAATTCAAAGACAAGCTTGCCTTGTTCGCAGGAATTGACAACGTAAGATTTAAAGGCGTAGTTAGACCGGGCGACAGACTTGAT